>JANNHC010000333.1:0-4084 GCA_031404215.1 Acidobacteriota bacterium | reverse complement strand
TCCCGTCGTTTTATGGGGGGAGATAGGGGGGTGCCAAGGGCGCCAGGCGTGGCGTGGGGGCTCGGAGCAGGGAAAGGGAATCAATGAATCCGGAGCAGTCGGAGCATATGGCCCGGGTGCGTCACCTTCGTGAATCGTTCGTGGAAGCGAACGAGCGGCTGGTGGCGCGGTTGCGGCGTGTCAGCGATGAGGCGGCTGAACGGGGCGCGGACGGCGCGTGGTCGGCCGCGCAAATAGGCTGGCATGTTGCGACGGTGACGACGCGATTTGCCGCGATGATGGCGGGCGACATGGCCGGTCCGCAGCCGTTGCCGGAGGGTTTTCGGGAACGGCCGTGGGCCGAGGTCGCGGCGGCGATTCCGGAGCGCGGCAAGGCGCCGGCGGCGGTCGTTCCGCCGCCGGCCGTGCGGCGCGGCGACGCTGTTGCGGCGCTCGAGGCCTCCGGAATGAAAATGGCCCGGGCGTTCGATGCGCTGACGCCCGAACGTGGCAGCCGCATGGGCGTGACCAGTGCGATGGTCGGCACCATCAGCGTGTACCAGATCGCCGAATGGGCGACAGGGCACGTCGTGCGCCACAATCGTCAGGCCAAGCGCGTGCTCGGCGAGGGCTGACCCCCGGCCTGCCGCCCTCCGTCCTCAGTGATGGAGGCCCCAGCGGCGGCGTTTCAGGAACAGCCCTTTTCTCGAGATCCCCAGCATCCTGGCCGCTTCCTCGACGCGTCCGTGCGTGCGATCCAGGGCGATCTTCACCATTGTCTGTTCGAGAATCTCAACGGCGACCGGCAGCGGCTGGTCGATGCGGACGCGGACTGCCGGTTCTTCCGCGGGGACTGCCGGGATGGTCCGGCGCGACGCCTGGATTTCCGGAGAGAGCTGCGCCGGCGTCAGCGTGGAGTCGGCTTCCGCCATCGCGACCATGCGTCGGACCTCGTTGGCGAGTTGTCGCAGGTTGCCGGGCCACGCATAGAGGAGGAGGTACTCGAGCGTCTCGTCGCTCAGCGTCAAGCGCCCTCTTTTCTGTTCGTCGCCGTACTTGCGAAGGTAGTGATCGACGAGCGGCGGGATCTCCTCCCGGCGCTCGCGCAGCGGCGGCAGCTTGAGCCGGACGACATTGAGGCGGTAGAAGAGGTCTTCGCGGAACCGTCCCTCGGCGACGAGCTGCTCGAGCCGGGCGTTGGTGGCCGCGATGACGCGGACGTCCACCTTGACCGGCTGCGGCTCGCCGAGCGGGTGAATTTCGTGGGTTTCGAGGAAGCGCAGCAGTTTTGGCTGGACGTCGAGTGGCACCTCGGCGATCTCGTCGAGGAAGAGCGTCCCGCCGGCGGCGGCCCTGATGATCCCCGCGAATGACGTGTCGGCGCCCGTGAAGGCCCCTTTCCGGTAGCCAAACAGCTGGCTTTCAATCATGTCGCGTGGGACGGCGGTGCAATTGAAGGGCAGCATCGCGCGATCGGCGCGATCGGACGCGCGGTGGATGGCGCGCGCGAGCATTTCCTTACCGGTGCCGGTTTCGCCCGTCACGAGGATCGAGAGCGGGGTCGGCGCGATGCGGCGCGCGACGCTCAGCACTTCCGACATCTGCTCGGACGCCCAGATGCTTTCCGGGTCGCCGTCGAGGGCCTCGGCCGGCCAGAGCGCCGCGCGCTGCTGCTCGTCGCGGCGATGGCGATCGAGGGTGAGGGCCGTGCCGACGAGTTTGCGGATGGCGATGAGGGTGCATCGGTGCTCCAGTTCGGGCCGGGCCTCGACGATGAGTTGCCAGGGCTCGTCCCGGTGCTCGCCGAGCGCCAGGACGTCGGAGGTCCCGGGTTTTCTCGCGGCCGCGAGGGCCTGCCGCTCGTCCCATCCGCGGCATTCGAGCACGCGGGGCCCCTGCGCCCCCGTGGCGACCAGGGCGACCGCGCGGGCGCACCCGGCTGCGTCGATGGCTGCCAGTGCTTCCCGGGCCAGGATGTGGGGATGCCCCCCGAGCTCGATGAGCGCGACCGCGGTGTCGAGGTCCGGCGGTGGGGAGGCCAGGGGAGAGACTTTGTCCCGACCGCAGAGGAATACTTCTTCTAGCTGAGTCTCTTGAAGGTTGGTATTTCCCGCCCCCAGCGATACTCGATCTGCTCGACGCAGCAGTTCCTGACCCTTTTCATCGTGTCCATCCACAATGGCTGCGAAACCGACCAACCTATTTCGCTGAACGAGGGTATCAAGGGTAGCGGGTTGAAGTTCCAGCTTTGCCAGTAGGTCGCCAGCCTCCGAAACTCTCCTTAAGGCAATCTGACCCTTGAGCCTATGTATGGAGAAACGCTCTTCCCAACAGGTGTCGTGTTGAGCAACGGCTCCAGCGATCGCGGCTGTCAACTCGCGATCGCCCAGCTGCCACTCTCCGGCAGCCTGCAGTAGTCGCACGCGAGTCTGCCAAACAGTTACCCTGGCCCAGTGCGAGTGGAGGGCTGACGGCATCGTCCCCACCAAGTTGTCGATTTCACGAATGGTAGCTCTGGCAGCATCTAAGCATCCTTCGCCGATGAGAACGTTGGCGAGGGAGTCCAGAGCTGCGGCCGTGATCTCCACGTCCTGCCGTGACCCGCGAAGAACAATGTCAATCGAACGCTTTGCCTCGTCCCGACGCCCCACGCACTGAAGGGCATGGGACAGATTCACCAGGCCAGCCAACTCGGTCCGCGAGTGCCCAGATCTACTGGCGCAGGAAATTGCAGACTGCGCCTCGACAATAGCAGCCTCCAAATCACCACTCAGTGTGCCCACAATCGACAGTCCGAGGTGAACTCTACCCTCAAGCCAAGCGTTCGGGAAGCGCTGAAGCAGCTCAGCAGCAGCGACAAGGTGTCTGCGCGACTCCCCAGGGCTACGCCGAGAAGCCTCGACGCGCGCAAAGTGAAGTCGCAGCGCAATCAGTAAGTGAGGGTCGCCACTGCGCGCCACAGACTTCCGCACATCACCTAGAAGAGGCACAGCAGCGTTGTCTGCGTCGGCCATCAACCGCAGGGCGCCCAGTTGAGCCGTCGCCACTAGGCGCGCGTTGTCGGTCTTGTCGGCAATTCGAAGTGATTGACCGAGGTAGTCGAGGCTCTCAGTGAATCTCGCACTCTCGAAGGCCGTCATGGCGGCAACGTAGGCGAGTCTGGCAGCCCATTCGGCAGGAAGGGCACTGCGTCTCAGTAAGGTACTCGCGAGCTGATACGCGCCATTAAGATCGCCGGTTTGGTAGAGGAGCTCGGCTCGAATCGTGTTGTACTGATGCTCGTCGACCCGGACAAGATCCTTTGCCTCTGCGTCTAAATGGTCAAGTGCAGCCGAGAACAACCCCGCCTGGACGTTTGCCTCGACCTTACCAAAGTGGCTCACGTGAACGGCTCAGTGTACAGATTCCGGCGGTTGATTGAGATCGTCGCCTGACGGAAGCGAGGGAAACTCTCCCTTTCGTCTTGCCGCAGCGATAAGGGCATCGACGGATTGCCCATCCTCTGGGGATACCGATACCCCCATCGTCACCCTAACATCGTCAGTCCCGCTTGGAGACTCGACTTCGACAGTGTGGCGTATTCGATCAGCCATCGTTGACGCAAGTTTCCGGTCCGTCTGAAACTGAACCACCAGAAAGCTACTCCCGTCGTAACGAAATAGAATGTCGGTCGGACGGATGTGCCGTTGCGCACATGTGACGACATGACTCAGAGCATCATCGATTTCCTCGCCGCCGTGTTGGGTTTGAATGCGTTTCTTCCGAACTACCGCGAGATAGATCACCGCCATCGCGCCACCGGTTAAGTGTGAATGCGACCGCACGAGCACATTCAGCTGCTTGAGACTTGGAAGCGAAGCAGCGGGATTCCTAACGGGAGGCTGCCTGCTTTGACCAAATGCCAAAGCCTGCTGAACAACCGGAGCTACTTGACGCGCTATAACCTCCAAGACTCGCTGATGATCTTCGGAGAATGCTTCATATCCGCTAGAGTAAAGTGAGAACACTCCGACGAGGGACGGACCAACGGTCAGCGGCGTACTTAAGCAACTCCTCGGCCGCGGAGAGACCGACCTCGCTGCCTCGCCAAGGTCGAGCACGGGAT
>JANNHC010000332.1:0-2590 GCA_031404215.1 Acidobacteriota bacterium | reverse complement strand
TGGCTTGCGTACGCCGCGCTCGCGGCCGCGATCTTCGGCATGTCGTGGTCGGCGCTGTTCGTGCGTTGGGCCGGGGTGCCGGCGTCCGCGTCGGCATTCTATCGGGTGCTCATCGCGGCGGCCGTGCTCGTCCCATGGCGGATCGCGCGGGGACCAAGGCGGGTTGCCGATCGACGAACCGTGCGGCTCGCTCTCGCAGGAGGCGCGTTTTTTGCGTTCGACCTGGTCCTGTTCAACAGCGCGGTCCTTCGCACGTCGGCTGCCACGGCTGTCCTGCTCGGCAACAACGCGCCAGTGTTTGTCGGCCTGGGAACCTGGCTCTTCCTGTCACGCCGCCCGCGCGGGGCGTTCTGGATGGGGCTCGCGCTTGCCCTCGCCGGTTGCGCGTTCATCGTCTTTGCCGACGCGTCCGGCCCCTCCGGCTCGACGCCTGGCAGCGTGACGGGCGATCTGCTCGCGTTGAGTGCCGCGGTTTTCTGGGCCGCCTACATGGTGACGACCGAGCATGTTCGAATGGAGATGGATACGCTCACGTTCAACACCGTGGCGATAGGCGGGAGCGTCCTGACACTGCTGGCCGTCTGCCTCGTGCTCGGCGTCCCGCTCTGGGGATATTCGATGCGGACGTGGGGCTCGCTCGTGGCATTGGGATTGGTCTCGCAGCTGGCGTCCTACTACGCGCTCGTGTATGCCCTCGGACACCTGCCCGCCACCGTCACATCCGTGTCTATCCTCGCGCAGGTTCCGCTCACGGCACTGCTCGCCGCAATGCTCCTCGCCGAGCCGCTGTCCATGGCACAGGTTGGGGGCGGCGTCATCGTCCTTGCGGGCATCTTCGTGGTCAACAGACCTGAGGCGACCGGCGCGAAGCGACGCGGTGACGCCCGGGAGTACTAGGATTCGGTGGATCGTTGCCGACAGCACGCCGGGCACGCTTGACGTGCGAAAGGGACAGATCAGGTTCTCGCCGGGATCGTGCTCGGCGTGTTTGTCGGGATTGTCTGGCCGGAAAAGGGGGCCGCGATGAAGCCGCTCGGCGACGGCTTCATCAAGCTGATCAAGATGCTGATCGCGCCGATCGTGTTCGGAGTCCGCGCTGCTACGCTCGCGGCCGTGCCGTCGCCACCGTGGTGATCGCGCGGTGGGATGGTGCGCTCGATTTTGCCCACGCGCGAGGCGTGCTTGCGGGGGATCCCCAGGCTTCCCTCTCGCGGGTCTCCGCCGTACCGCCCCCGAGAATCGAGACCTGATCTCTAGAAGAGCTGAGGCGCGAACTCGATCAGGTAGTCTCGCCAGTTCAGCCAGGTGTGTCCGCCGGGGCTTTCCTTCAGGGTCGGCGCGAACCCGTGCTTCTTGAGCAGCTCCACGGTGGACTTCGTGTTGGTGATGAGGCCGTCCTCCACGCCCGTGGCGAACCAGAAGAGCTTCAACCCCTTCTTCGTCGCGGCGTTATCGAGCGCGGCAAGGTTCTGCTGTTCCCACGCCGCCCCAAAGGGAGGCGCGGGAGCAACGGCCGCGCCCGGCGCGGGCGTGGCGCCGCGGGCCCCACCCAGCAAGCCCGAGCTGTACACTCCGATGTAGGCGAACTTGTCGAGGTTCGTCACGCCGATGTTGAGCGTCTGGCTCCCGCCCATCGAGAGCCCCGCGATCGCGCGGTGCGCCCGACCAACGACCACGCGGTAGTGTTGCTCGACGTACGGCATCACGTCCTTCACGAAGTCTTCGGCGAATTCGTCGCGCGCGGGCACACCGCCTGCCGGCGCCCCGCGTCCGCCGCCGCCCGCGTTCGTGTGGCCCGCCGGCATGACGACAATCATCGGCTTCGCCTTCTTCGACGCGATCAGGTTGTCGAGGATGAAGTTGGCCCTGCCGACCGAGGTCCACGAATCGTCGCAATCCCCGGCGCCATGGAGCAGATAGAACACGGGGTACTTGTTCTTCCCGGATTCGTACCCGGGCGGTGTATAGACGTGCATGCGGCGCGTGCGCCCGAGCGCGGAGGACTGGTAGTACACAGACGCGACCGCGCCGTGCGGCACGCTCTTCGTGTCCATCAGGTCAGACCCCGGCACCGCGGCCACGCTCCACGTCGTCGTATTCGATTCGCTGATGGCCGTGTTACGCGGATCGATCACGCCGACGCCGTTCACCACGTACACGTACCGATACGCGCCGGGCTGGACGACGCCGGTCGTCATCTCCCAGACACCGTTGGACGCTTTCGTGAACTGCGCGTTGGCGCGTGCCGGTGCGGGGATATCGCCGCCGCGCAGTGACACGCTGGTCGCGTCCGGCGCGAAGAGTCGAAACGCAATCCGACGGTCTGGCAGAATCTCGGGGGACGTAAACGCGGGCCCCTGCGCGGCTTGCCCGCCTCGGCCTCCGGGCGTGGGTGCTGCCGGGGCGGTCGCGGCTGGCGCCGGAGGCTGCTGGTCGCCAAGCGGCTTGATGCGGATGTTCTTGTTGTAGACCGTGCTGTTGGGATCGTGGCCCTGCAGCGCGATGGTCCCGGGGGCTGTCATGGCTCGTCCCGCACCCCCGCGGCCGCCAGCCCAGTCGGCCGGCTGGGTCCACTTGACGACCTGCTTGC
>JANNHC010000331.1:0-1904 GCA_031404215.1 Acidobacteriota bacterium | reverse complement strand
ACGCCGCCCTGCACGCTCGTGTAGCCGAGCGTACGCTGCCAGGCGGGATTCACACGGGTGAAGTACCCGTCGAACGTCGCGATGCAATGGAGATCGAGTGAAATCGTGAAGAACCGGTCAAGTTCCTCCTCGGCCCGTTTGCGGTCGACGAACAGGCCAATCTGGCTGCCGACCGCGTCGAGCATCCCCAGCAGTTCCGTGTCCGGCTGACGTACTTCGCACGCGAAGAACTCCATGACGGCCAGCACCGCGCTGCCGCGCCGAATCGGAAACCCGAACGCGCCATGCAACCCCACGCGTTCGGCCACCGGCGCCCGCGGAAAGTTCGGATCGTGCACGACGTCGGGAATCCACGCCGGCTGTGCCGCGCTCCAGACACGACCAGGCAGTCCGATGCCAGGACCGAACGTCTGGGCACGAGTGATCGACTCGAATTCCTCGATGTGGAGGGAAGGGGAACGCCACGTGCCGGCGCACCGCAAGACGCCGGCCATCGGATCGATCCGCCATAAGGCGCCGAATTCCCAACCCAAGGTTTCACAGAGGGCCTTCAGCATCCGCGGGGCGGCATCGGCCAACGTGGCTGATTCGGCGAGCGCGCACGCGGTTTCCGAGACCAGGATCCATTGCTCTCCCGGCATTCGCACGCCCGGCGTCCGGTCATCCAGCGGTTTCACACCTGCACCTCCGGTTGCGGCAGCCCAGTATGACAGCTTGCCGGGCGAAGGAATAAAGGGCATCCTTGAGCGCTTCACGTAGGGGGTGTTCATGAGTCCGGCCTCCAGCTCTCGTATTCTCGTCGTGGACGACGATCGCGCGCTGCGGCACGCGGTCAGTTCGCTGCTCGAACGCGGCGGGCACTCGGTGCTGCAGGCCGGCGACGGCCCGGCCGCGCTGGCCCACCTCGAGAAGACGGACGTCCAGTTGATGCTGCTGGATATGGGTCTGCCCGGTATGACCGGCCTCGATTTGCTCGAACGGGTTCGCGCATCCGATCGGCATCCCATTGTGGTCGTCATTACCTCCGACGACACGCCGGAGATGCTGCTGGCGGCGATCCGCGCACAGGCATATCGCTACGTCACGAAGCCGATGTCGCCGGCCGCGATCGTGGAGGTCGTGGGAGAAGTGCTCGATGCATCGACGCACGCCACTCTTCCGATCGAAGTGATCTCCGCCCGCCCTGAGTGGGTGGAGATCGTCGCCCCTTGCGTGATCGAGATGGCCGATCGCCTGCAAGCCTTCATCATGCAGCTCGAGACGGGCCTGCCGGCCGAGATCCGGGAGTCCGTGGCGCAGGCGTTCCGGGAGTTGTTGTGCAACGCGATTGAATGGGGAGGGAAGTTGGATCCGAACCGAAAGGTGCGGATTTCCTGTATCCGGGCGCGTCGCATGCTCCTGTACAGGATTCTCGATCCGGGCGAGGGGTTCAACATCGAAAATCTCGCCCATGCGGCGATCAGCAACAATCCCGACGACCCGATCGCCCATGCGCTTGTGCGCGAGGAGCGCGGCCTTCGTCCCGGGGGTCTCGGCCTCGTCATGACGCGGGCGCTGGTCGACGAGCTCATTTACAACGAAGCGCGCAACGAAGTGGTGTTCATCAAGTACCTGGACTAAATTCAGGCTTCCAGCTCCGGCTTCCAGTTCTCAGCTCCCAGCGCCCGCCCCAAAGCCCAGCGCCAAAGCCTCAGGTAGACTTCTACCCGGATGTTCCGGGGGATCCCTGCTTTCCGTACTTGGAGGGATGACACGCGCATGGCTGGACTCCAGTGGTTCTGGATCTCGCTCCAATTGACCGTGGCGCCGCCCGCCGGCCTGATCGTGGCGTTCCCGTTCTGGCGGAAAGGCGGGATGATTTTTGGCAACATAGCCGGCACGGCCGTTATCTTCGGGTGGGCGTT
>JANNHC010000330.1:0-10867 GCA_031404215.1 Acidobacteriota bacterium | reverse complement strand
GCGGAACGAGATGCCGCCGCCCATCTCGTATTGCCGCGCCAGCTCGGCGATGTGAAGGACGTTGGCGAGCGCCTGCTCGCCGCCGGTTCTCAGCGCGAAACCCACGTGCGCCCGAGTGGCGGCGAGAAGTTCCTGAAGCGTTCCGGACACGCCACCCGAGGTGCGTTCCGGGAACCCACCGGGCTGCGCTCTGTCGTCTTTGTGTACGTAGTTGCGATGTCTATGCAGGCGCCGCAGCAGCCACAACGCTTCGGCGATCGGCCGGAGATGCGCTATCTCTTCAGGCGTGTTCTCGTCGAACACCGCCGGCACCCGAAACGGATGGAAGATCCCGCGAGTGAACCGGTCGCCGGTGCGGCGCCCGAAATGATGCGCCCACTCGAGCAGCTCTTCGTCGCCGATGGCGAAGAATGGGCCGCGCAGCGTCGCAAACACCGACAGCTCGTCGTCTGGCCACTCGATGGCCGTCAGCGCGGCGCGAAGCGCCTCGACTTCCTCGCGCTCGTGAAAAGCCCGCCCGCCCACGAGCACATGAGGAATCCCCCGCGCCTCGAGCGCCTCGACGTAAGGACGTGTGACGTCGGCCTCCCAGCTCACGAATCGGCGAAACAGCAGGCAGATGTGCTTCGCGGACACGTCGACCGGCGAGCTGTCGCTTCGTTCGGTGACCTTCCACTTACTGTGATTGACAATCCAGTCCACAAGGGCCCCCACGGCGCCCGGCAGCGACTGTTCGATCGCGCGACCGGTGACGTAGCGGCGTGCGTACGGTTCAGGCACCGGGAGCGCGACGATCGACGGTTGGCCGGCGAGGGGAGGACGATGGTGAGCGAGGGGGACGTACCCGGCTTGCAGCGTGAGGTCGTCGCCGGTCATGACGGGACCAAACGCGGCGTTCACGAACGACTGGATCTCGGGAACGCTGCGAAAGCTCGTCGTCAGGCGGAGGAGCGTGGCGCCCCAGTCCTGAACGCGCCGGCACACCTCGCGATAGATGGCCACATCCGCGCGGCGGAACCGGTAGATCGACTGCTTCGGATCGCCGACCAGAAACAGGCGTCCCGGCAGCGGTTTTGCCTTACGCCAGTCGGTCTCGCTCGGGTCGTCGGCGGCGAGGAGCAGGAGGATCTCCGCCTGCAGCGGATCGGTGTCCTGGAACTCGTCGACAAAGATCCGCTTGAAGCGATGCTGAAAACCCTCGCGCACGAGACGGTTGTCCCGCACCAGGTTGCGCGCCAGCAGAAGCAGATCGAGAAAATCGAGCGCGCCCCCCTTCGCCTTCATCTCCTCGTATCGCCGCAGCGCGCCTCGCAGCTCCTGCTGCAGGAGCGCGGCGAGGTCGGCGTCCGCCGCCATCCGGAACTGATCGAGCCTCCCGCGCAGGTCCGTCAGTGCGTCAGAGACGCGGTCGCGCGCGACGCGGTCGCGGTACGATGCGCCACGTCCCTGCTTGACGTTGGACAGCGTGCGGTCGCGCGAGAGATCCACGAGCCCGGCTTCCCACCCGTCGTAATCGACAGCGCCCGCGTCGCCAAACGTCTGCTGCAGCCCGATCTCGTCGCTCAGCCGGCGCACGGGGTCGGTGCCGATGAAGAGCGGATCGTTCTTTGACGCCGGGTCGCGGGTGAGCCCGGCGACGTCATGGAGCAGTGCCACCAGCGCGTCGAGTTCGGCCTCGCGATCGAAGGGGTTTCGCGTCCAGGGGGCCGTGAAATCCCGCCACTGCGCGAGATCCCACGCAGCCTTCCGCAGGCGGTCCACGGGACCGTCCTCTCCGCCGAATGCGGACCGGCGCAACGCGCGGCGCACGCCGCCGGGCGGGTCCGCGAGCACCTCCTGCAGCCAGCGCCCGAACGCCTCGTCGAACAGCCGCGCCGATGCGGGCTCGGTCAACACCTCGAAGAGCGGATCGACGGTCGCTTCGACAGGACGCTCGCGTAGCAGATCGGCGCAGAACGCGTGAATGGTGCCGACGTGTGCCTCTTCGAGCCGCTTGAGCGCTTCGTCGAGGCGTCCCCGCTCGTCAGCGTTCAGTCCTGCGGCCACGCGTGCGTTGTCGAGTCGTTCCCGCAGCCGGAGCTTGAGCTCGCCCGCGGCCTTCTCCGTGAAGGTGACGGCGATGATCCCACCGACGTCCGCCTTGCCTTCCGCGATGATGCGGACAATCCGGCCGACGAGTGCCGTCGTCTTTCCCGTGCCGGCCGCGGCTTCGACGATGAGCGTCGTGTCGAGCGCGGTGGCGATGAGCTCGCGCGCCTCGGGGTCGGTCGGCATGCGTTCATCCGTCATGGCATGCCTCGCAGCGCCGTGAGATCGCCGAGCAGATCTGCCGACTTGCGCGCCACGTGCCGTGGTTCGTCCGGCCCGCAGATCGGGCGGAAGTCGCACCACGTGCAGGCCCGTTCGGCCGGTGCGGCGGGCAAAAAACCCAGCTCGATGGCCCGGTCGATGATCTCGAGCGCCTCGAGTCCGGCCCGGCGGTTGGCCTCGGAGAGGGGGACCGGATGCTCGGCAAATCCTCCGGCTGTCGTCGCGTAGAAGAGCCGGCCTTCACGTACCGGACGGTTCAAAATCTTCTCGACGGCAAGTCCGTAGATCACCGGCTGAAGCGTGCCTCCCCCGCCGATGACCGTCCTCGGCGTCGTGCGATTCCGGCCCGTCTTGTGGTCGGTGATGCGCAGCTCGGACGACCCCTGCTTCGTCTCGATGACGTCCACCGACCCGCGCAGGATGAAACGGCCGTCGATCGTCACAGGCTCGCGCTGGCTGCGCTCGTCGCGTCCCTCGTCCACGAGTCCGAAGCTGTACTCGAAGTACTCCGGCGTCCACGGGGCTGATTCCGGCAGCTTGCGGATCCACACGCGCAGGTCGCGTCCAATCGCGGCAATCTCGTCGCGCCACACGCGCTCGATGGCCGGGGCGAGCCTTTCCTTGTATTCCGACGCGGTGGTTTCAAGCGCCCTGGCGAGCGTCTGCAGCGCGTGCGGAACACCGTCGGGCAGCAACGGCAGTCGCGCGTCCTCGTGCAGCGCGCGCAACACGCGAGCCTGCACTGCGTGAAAGAGCGATCCGCGCGTGAGCGGATCGAGGCGCTGAAGCGGTTCCGGCGGGTCATTCGGCGCGAAGCGATAGATGGCCGACAGCACGAACTGGAACGGGCAGGTCGTGAACTTCTGGAGCGCCGAGACCGAGTACGGACGCGCCCCAAGGCGCTGCGTGTCGAGCATCGGCTTGATGGTCGGCGTGACCCGCACGAGGCCGTCCTGGGGCAGCCACCGGGACCTCGCGCGCACCCATCGTCTCGTGACGGAACGGCGGAGCGCCGGATTGAGACCGAGGAGGTAGTGCGCGTGGCCGCGAACGCTCGGCCGGTCGGGCGTGTCGATGAGCAGTCGAAGCACCGCGAGATCGTGTTCGACGTCGTCTATGGCCTCCTGAGGCCGCGCCGGCGCGGGCCAGTCGAGCTTGGCGCCGCCGGCCGCTGCCGCGTCCCGCTGGAGCACTTCGTGGTGCGGGATCTTCCCGACGATGGCGCGCATGATGTCGAGCACATAAAACGAGGGCACGCGTGGGCGGGCGCCGCCGACGTCGAGCCGAGGGTAGGACAGCCAGAGGCGATCGGTCGCGGCACCGACGGCGAGGCGCAGCAGGAGCCGTTCGTTCTTCGCTCGATCTTCCTGGACGGCGAGGTGTGCCCCGATGCTGGCACTGACCGGCTGGCGCATCTCGTGATCGAGGAGCAGCGGATCCTCGCGTAACTTCTGCGGGAAAAGCCGTTCGGCCAGACCCGGCACGAACACAACCTTGAAGGCGCGACCCCGCGCCTGTTGGGGGCTGCCGACAAACACGCGACCGTAACGATCGGCCGGCGGATGCTCTTCGAACGTACGAAGGCGCTCCGCCAGCACGTCTCGCGCTTCTTCGAGGGCGACCGGCCCGATGGCGCTCATGGCGCGAAGCTCGCCGAGCACGCTGCGCACACGCGCGGGCCTGCGCAGCACCTGCGGCACCAGTTCGCCGAACCGCTCGAGCCACTCGCCCCATGTCGCCTGCGCGGGCCAGGAGGCGAGCGTCTCGATCACTGGGATCGCGAAGTGCGAGAGGTGTGCGAGGTTCTGTCGATCGCGCTCGAGGCCGGCCAGCTTCGGCGATTCCGGATCTTCGCGCAGGCGCTCCTCCTTTATCCGCGCGTCGTACCCCTCGCGCAGTCCGCGCAGCCGCCGCCGCCAGCGCTCCGGATCGCCCCCGACGACGGACGCCTCCACGATCAATCGCTCCCACTTCCACGGTGCGCGGAGTCCGCCTTCGACGATCGGTGAATTGCCGTCCTCCGACCGTTGCGGCGGACTCGCGGTGCCGGGAGCGTCGGGCGCGGTGTCGACGCCCGCGAATCCGGCGACCAGATCGTCGGCGGGCGGAAGGACCTCGAAGGCCTCGGCCGCGCCGGCGTCGGGTACCTGTGCGAGCGAAAGGTACTCGGCGAAGCGGACGGCGGAGAGACGATCGACCGCGCAGCTCAGGATCGCGAGGAAGGCGCGTCCCGACGGATGTGGCCGGCGCGCGCCGCGATCGAACCAGCCGTTGATGCCCGCCCGCTCGAACGCGTTCTCAACCAGCCCGAGGTACTCGCGCGGCGAACGAAGAAACACCGCGATCTCGTCGAAACGGACGCCTCCCCTGACCTCTTCGAGAATCCGCCGCGCGATCTCCACGCACTCGCGCCCTTCGCCTGGCGCCGAGAACAGCCGCACGTCTCCATGCGCCTGGCGTTCGGGCGGTTGCCGTGCCGCGAAGAGCGACCGTCGCAGCGCCGCCAGATCCGAATCACCCGACGGCTCCAGGGTTTCGACCGGCGTGCCGAGCGTCTCGAGATAGCCGAGGGTCGCAAGGTCGCCGAAGGGAACGGTTATCAATGTCTCCGGAGCCGACGCGATCAATTGTCGTGCGAGCTCGAACTCGACCGGCGATTCCATTGGAACATCGAGCAGGAGCAGCGGCAGGCGTGAGACCGCCCCCGCGCCTTCGCAGGCCGCGGTGAAGAGCGCCGCGCGACCGGTCGCCGACGCCGCGGTGAACTGCTCGTCGAAACCCTGCAGGAGGCGCGCAAGGTCGGGCCCGCCGAGCGGGAGCGCCCGCAAGGCTGGCGAATCAACGCCCGCCATGGCCAATTCGTGGAGCGTGCGCGCGAGCGCGCGCGGAAATCCGGGGGTGCCGGCGACGGCGCCGAAATACGTGAGGTCTTCGTCCTGCCGGGTGTCGAAGGTGGCGCGCGCGGCGACGGCCTCGGAGCCGATGAGGGTGGCGGGTGCGATTCCTCGAGCCGCCAGGATCGGCGCCGCGAGACGCGCGGCGAGCTGCGCGAAGCTGAACCGATGGAGACCCGCTGCTGCCCCGGAGGACAGCGCGACCGCGCGGGCCAGATCGTCGGCCGCGCCGCGGGAGGCTGAGACGATCAGCGCACCGCGGTCCGTCCGCGCCGTCAGCCACCGCTGCGCTTCGCGCAGGCGGGCGGAGGCCTCTGAACTTTCGATAATGCGCAGAGAACGCATGAAAACTCCTTCCCGGACGCCGTGCCGGGTCACCGAAACGGCCGCGCCACGCGACCGTGAGGACGAGAATACAGTCCGCGGCTAGCCGGCGGCTGCGCGCTGGAGCTGCTGCTGATGTCGCATGACGTGCCCGCCGAAAAAGTCGGCGAGCTGGTACATCGACAGCTGCCCCATGGGAAACTGCACGCAGTACTTCGTGGCCCGTTCGGGATCGAGCGATTCGATCGCCTTCACCGCGTTCCCCGCGCTCTTGCGCAACATCGCGATCGCGTCGGCGCGCGTGGCGGTCTGCGGCGGCTCGAGCTGTGGAAAGGTGTCGATCTTCGACGGAACGTTCTTGAACACGTCGGGATTCTCTGCAAACCCGGCGGGCGCCGGGATCGCGAGGGGAACCGCGCCGGTCAGGGCCCCGGCCAGGAAATCATTCGTAATCGCAACGTGGCATCCGATCCGGGCGGCGGTCCACCCGCCCCCCTGCGGCATGCGCGTCGCGACTTCGTCGTTCAACTGCTCGAGCGCCCCGATGAGCGCGTCGTTCGCCTTCTGAAATGCGCTGACGCTCGCGTGGATTCGATTCTGATGTGACTGGGCCATTGTTCATCCTCCTTGTACGGCCCCGAGAATACATCAATCCATCGCGTTAGCCGCTGGCGAGCTGAATCGTGGCCCAGCGTTTCAGTGGCGCGTCGGCCCGCCCCCGCCACGCCGAAATCCTCCACGTCCCCGGCTGGTCCCAAACGTGTCGCGTGCCTTCGCACGCTGCTCGGGCGTGAGCAGCTCGGCAATGCGGGATTGAAGCTCGATGCGGGCTGCCAGCCCCTCCGCGTGAGCCGCCGCAACGGCCTTCCGCAGTTCATCGATCTTCTGCGGCTCCGGTGTGTCGGCAAAGACCGCCAGCTGAAGCTGACGCTCGAGATCCACAACAGCGCGCCGGGGATCGTCGCCTCGCGCGCGGCGCTGATCGGTCAACGCGCGAATCTGCTCACGCTGCGCATCAGTGAGATCGAGGGCACGGAGCAGCGGCAATGCCGCGCCACGTGCAGCCGGTCCACCGCGCCCAGGACCTCGTCCGCCTCCACCCTGTGGGGGTTGCGCAATAGCCGGAATCGTTACAGCGGCGGCGAGGACGATCGCCGCAAGGCCTGACCATATCGTGCGTTTCATGTTGAACCTCCCTTACACCTTTCTTAGACAAGGGGGACGGGGGGTTTAGTTCATCCCCAGGGCGAGAGTCATGGTTTCTTCACAATTCCCGGGGGGTGGAGCGGCCTCCTCCGTTATCATCGCACCGTGAAGATTCGCGCCTTCGCGCTGTGCGCACTCCTCGTCTTCGGCCTCGGCGGGAGGGCCGAGGGAAAGACCTTCTGGGCCGAACGCTACGATTCGCGGATCGAGGTGCTCCGCGGCGGCACGATCCGCGTGACCGAGACGATCACACTCCGGTTCGATGAAGGCACGTTCACGCAGTTCTACCGGATGATTCCGGCCCGGTTCACCGACGGGCTCGAGATCGTCTCCGCGTCGATGGACGGCAGCGTCCTGCCAGGCGGAGATGGACCGGGATACGTGAAGATCTCCGGCTCGTCTCGCGTGCGGGTGACCTGGCGCTTCGCGCCCGTGTCGAATGCCTCGCACGTGTTTGCGCTGACATATCTGGCCCGGGGCGTCGTGCGGCGCGAGGCGGATGCCGACATGTTCCGCTGGAGAATTCTCCCGACCGAGCACGGGTATCGTATCGATTCCAGCACGGCCGAGATCCTTCTTCCCGTGCCACCGTCGGCGCGGCCGGCGATTGAGACGCGCCGGGTCGGCGAATCGGCTGTCGCGGCCGAGGCGTCGCATGTCCGGATTGACGCCGCGAACATCCGGTCAAACGGCTGGGTCGAGGCTCGGGTCCGCCTGCCCCTGGCCAGCGTCGTTGAAACGCCGCCGGCGTGGCAGCGGCACGCGGCGGACGTGCGAAATCTCTCGGGCACGTGGATGCTGGCCGCAGGCCTCGTCTTTCTCGCTGGACTGGCCGCCTTGTTTGGCGTGCACCAGCGTTACGACACCCCGCCGCGGGATCCCGCTCCCGGAACGAAGTGGTCGATGCCGCCCGACACGCTTCCGCCGGTCCTGGCGGGCGCGCTCGTCGCCAACGGCAGTCCCGGGTTGGAACAGGCCATGGCCACGATCTTTACCCTGGGCGACCACGGGGAGCTGACGATCGAGGAAACACCGCGGTCGATGGGGCAGCGAAGTTTTGCGATCAGTCGAGCGAAAACCGGGCGTCCGCTCACCTCTTTCGAACAGTCCGCGCTCGACATCATCTTCAAAGGACGGCATGGGGTCGAGCGATCGGTCGGCCTCGGCACGGCGCGAACTCGGCTGACACACCAGTTCCGCACGTTCCGTATGGCGCTCGACCCGGCGATGAAATCTGCCGGATTACTCGACGAGGATCGGCGCGCGGTCCGGAAGCGATTCCTGCGCATCGGGTTCGCGGCGCTCATCGCCGGTTCGGTTACACCGATCGCCGCGGCATTCCTGCTGGATCGGTATGGGGCGTGGCCGATGCTGATTCCCCTGGCGCTCGCATGCCTGGCCGCCATCGCGTTCATCTGCTACGCCGCGCATACGCCGCTGTCCAACGAGGCCGTGCGGCGCGCGCAGCAGTGGGTCGGCTTCCGGCAGTACCTGCGCGACGTCGCACGCGATCGCGAACCCTCGCCGGGCGACGCGGACATTCGGCGATTGCTGCCATACGCGGTCGCGCTCGGCGTGGCGCCCGCGTGGTCCGCGTATCTGAAGCGCCACCGCGACGCGGCGCCACCGTGGTTCCGCGCCGCATCCGACGCTGGCACCAACAGCGGCGTCGCATTTGCGGCGTTCGTCGGCACCGGCGGCGCGGGTAGCAGCGGCCACGCACATGGCGGGGCAGGGGGCTCAGCCGCCGGCGGCGGGTCCTCCGGCGCGAGCTGATTCGCGGCTCCTCAGCTGCACGGCACACTCTCGGACAAGAGTGGCGGGAGGAACGCTCAAGGCACGAATGCGTGAAGGGCTACGCCCGGCGGCGATTGGTCGTGGCCAGGTACTCGAGCATCCGCCGGCGATGCGAAATGGCCTGCTCCGTTAAGGGCTGTTCAAACCGCGCCCTGTCGTCGAACGGCAGTGCCCGCTGCGCCCAGGCCTCGCGGCGCGCGCGCGTGTGCTCCATGCCCGATCGGAAACACTCGAAGCACAGCGTCCGGCCGTGCGTGTGCGTGCAACGGGACATCGCTACCTCCCCTCCTCGAACCGCTCCATCGCGTCGATCAGATCCACCGCGTGCCGCGCCCGGATCTGTGCCGCGCGGCGGCGGTGATCGAGCACCAGGTATTTGTCGGGACCCCGGAGCGGCCGCACCCGTCCGGTTGCGAGATCCCGATTCCCGGACGCCAGGCAAATCGACGCCTGACCACGACCCGCCGGAGTGGTCGCCGCCTCCCCGAAATCCAGCGTTCTTGCGAGCGAACCGTCGAACCGGGCCATGCAGCGCTCCTTATTGATGTCGCCGGGCGTCTCGCCCGCCCCTGTAGGCAGTCTAGGATCGGGGGGTGACAGGGTAGGTCACACGGGGGCCAGGGCGCAGAACTCTGGAAATTTGACACGGTTCAGTCCGCTGCCCCACAATCTTCCGGGCCCACGGAATCGTTCCCGCCGGCGTCCAAACCGACACCAATCTTTTTTCGCAAGAGGTCTGATGACTCGAGTTCGCACCCGCGTGGGCCACCGCGCTGTGCACGTGGTGGACTCGGTGAAGCCGGTGATCTCGGGCGTCACGCTGGGCGCCGGACGCGCTCGGACCGACGAAATCGCATCGGCTGTCGCACACGTGGCGGAATGAGGAGATTCGGATGATCCCGCGGCGGCATGAGACATCCCGGCTGGAGGCGTTCAGCGACGCGGTCTTCGGCTTCGCGCTCGCCCTCCTGGTGGTCTCGGCCGAGCCGCCGACGAGCTACGCGGAGCTGATGGACCGGATGGCCGGGGCGCTGCCGTTTGCCTGCTGCTTTGCCCTGCTGGTCTGGATCTGGTACGAGCACAACTCGTTCTTCCGCCGATTCGGTCTGCAGGACGGCTACACGACGCTGCTCAACAGCGCGTTGCTGTTCGTCGTGCTCCTCTACGTGTATCCGCTCAAATTCATGTTCGATTCAATGTTCGCGCGGCTGCTGCCGCGCCTCAATCCGCCGGAGGGCATGCAGCTCTATCAGCTGGCGAACGCCTCGATGGTCTACGCGCTGGGCTTCATCGTCATCTTCCTGCTCTTCGCGCTTCTCTACCGGCACGCCGACAACAAGCGCGAGGAACTGCAGCTCTCGGCGCTCGAAGCGTTCGACGCGGTTAGCAACCTCAGGCATCACCTGCTGAGCGCGGGCGTGGGCCTGCTGTCGCTGCTCGTGGCAGGGTTCGCCCCGCTCGAGCTGTCGCCGATTGCGCCGATGCTCTACGGGTTGATGGGTCCGGCTCACTGGATTTACGGCGTGCGCTCGGGGAACCGGCGAAAGGCGCTCGAGATACAGCTGGCAGACGAAGAGCCCCAGGCCGCTCTGGCGCCAGGCCTCTGATTCAATGCGCAACGCGGAAGTCATCCGGCAGTGGTCCATCCTTCGCGACCTCGAGTCGTCGCGCCGGGTCACGATTGACGATCTCGCTGAACGGACCGGTGTCTCGACCCGCACGATCCGGCGCGATCTGGAGGCGCTCCAGTCCGCGGGGTTCCCCCTCTTCGACGAAGTCCACGACGGCAAGAAATACTGGACGCTCGAGCAGCGCGCCTTCCGCCGGCTCGACGACACCGGCTTCACGCTGGCCGAGATGACGGCGCTGTACTTTTCCCGGTCGCTCGTCGAGTGCCTCGCGGCGACCCCGTTCCAACGCGACGTGCGGAGCGCGTTCGACAAGCTCGCGACCGCGCTCACCCCCGGGATGCGGCAATTCCTCGACCGCCTGCCGCTGGTAATGCAGGCCAAGGCGGACCCGGGCAGCCAGTCGCTGATGGACGACCTCGACACGCCGGCGACCGCGTCACGCCAGTCCGCGCCGCGCAGTGCACGCGTGGCGCAACTCCTCGACGCCACGCTGCACCATCGGCGTGTGGTCATGCGCTATCACTCCTTTTCCAGCAACCGCGTGAAGGAATACCTGATCGAGCCGTACCGGCTCGTGTTCGCTCAAGGCGGGTTGTATGTCGTCGCCTTCGTGCCGGAGTATGAGCAGCTCCGGACATTCGCGATGGAGAGAATTCAGTCGCTCTCGGTGACCGAGGAACGATTCGAGCCGGTGGAACTGCCGGA
>JANNHC010000329.1:0-12164 GCA_031404215.1 Acidobacteriota bacterium | reverse complement strand
GCTCTTGACACTCGCGACGTTAGTGAATGAATATTCATTCATGACGATCACCGCTGCCAGGCGCGCTCCCGCGCTCGCCGATCGCGCCGACAAGGCGGACAAGCGCGAGGCCATCCTCAGGGCCGCGATTGAAACCTTCGCCGCGCGGGGCTTCTTCCACGCCCAGGTGGCCGACGTGGCCCGGGGGGGGCGGGGGTCGCGGCCGGCACCGTCTATTTGTACTTCCGCGGCAAGGACGACCTCCTCATCTCAATCTTCGAGCGCACCATGAAGGAAGCCATCGCGGCCGGACGCGAGAGCGTGGCCGCACGGACCGGTCCGCTCGAGCGGCTGAGGGAAATCGCGAAGCTGCACCTCGAGCGCCTGGGGCGCGACCGCGATCTTGCCGTGGTGTTTCAGGTCGAGCTTCGGCAGTCCACGAAGTTCATGGAGCGTTTCTCGGCCACCTACCTCCGTCAGTACCTGGGCATCATCCGCGACGTCATCGCCGAGGGACAGGCCAAGGGTGCCTTCCGGAAGCAGATCAACCCGACCCTGGCGGCGAAGATGCTGTTCGGCGCGCTCGACGAGATGGCGACCAACTGGATCCTGAGCCGGCGGAAGTATTCGCTCGCGGCCGAGGCCGATGCCGTGGTCGACCTCTTCGTCGGCGGGTTGGGCAAGTGATGCGGCATATCCGCGAAGCGGCCATCCTTGGCGCCGGCACGATGGGGGCGCAAATCGCCGCGCACTTCGCGAACGCCGGGGTGCCGTCGCTGCTGCTGGACGTCACGCGCGACGCGGCGCGCCAGGGGCTGGACCGCGCGAAGGCGTTGAAGCCGGACCCGTTCTTCACCGCGTCAACCCAGACGCTGGTCCGCACCGGAGGCTTCGACGAGGACCTGCCCGCGATCGGCCGGTGCGACTGGATTATCGAGGCGGTCGTCGAGCGGCTCGACGTGAAGCAGGCGCTGTTCGCGCGCGTCGAGTCGCACCGTCGGGCCGATGCCATCGTCAGTTCCAATACGTCCGGGATTCCCATCGCCGCGCTGGCGAAGGATCGCTCGGAGAGCTTCCGCCGTCATTTTCTCGGCACGCATTTCTTCAATCCCCCGCGATACCTGCGGCTTCTGGAGATCATCCCAACGACCGACACCGATCCCGCGATCGTGGAAGCCGTCACGGCTTTTGCGGATCGCCGCCTTGGCAAGGGGGTCGTCGTGGCGAAGGACACCCCCAACTTCATCGCCAATCACCTGGGTCTGTACGGCGTGATGCAGATCTTCCACGCACTGGCGGGCGGCGAGTACACCATCGAGGAGATCGACGCGATTACTGGTCCCGCCATCGGACGGCCGAAGAGCGCCACCTTTCGCACGATGGACATCGCGGGCATCGACGTGCTCGCGCACGTCTCGCGCAATCTCGCCGAACGCCTCGATTCGCCGGAGGACCGCGCGGTGTTCCAGTTGCCGGCGTTTGTGACCGCCATGGTCGAGCGCGGCTGGATCGGAGCCAAGGCCGGCCAGGGGTTCTACAAAAAGGGGGCGGACGGGGAAATCCTCACGCTCGATCCCGCATCCATGGAGTACCGGCCCAAGGCGCCGGCCCGCTTGCCGTCGCTCGATGCCGGACGCGCTATCGATCACACCGGCGAGCGCATCCGTTCCCTTTTGAAGGGGGACGACAAGGTCGGCCGGTTCCTCCGCGCCACGCTCGTCCCGACCCTCGAGTACACCGAACGCGTCGCCCCGCAGATCGCGCACGATCGCACCGACGTCGACAACGCGATGCGTTGGGGATTCGGCTGGGAGCTCGGGCCGTTCGAGACGATGCCGTACACCGGACGGGAGTCCGGCCCTACCCCCGTCACGCGTTCGAAGAACGTCGTCAAACGCAATGCAGGCGCCAGCCTGGTGGACCTGGGCGACGGCGTGCTGTCGGTCAAGTTCCATTCGAAGATGAACGCGATCGGCGGCGACACCATTCAGATGCTCCAGGCCGGCGTCAAGGAAGCGTCCGCCAACTTCAGCGCCCTGGTGGTCGGAAACGATGCCGTGAACTTTTCGGCCGGTGCGAACCTCATGCTGCTCCTGCTCGAAGCGCAGGAAGGCAACTGGGACGACGTGGATATGATGATCCGCGGGTTCCAGGGAGCGACGATGGCTCTGAAGTATGCCGACGTGCCCGTCATCGTGGCCCCCGCGGGGCTCGCACTGGGTGGCGGCTGCGAGGTTGTGCTGCACGCGGATCGCGTCGAGGCGGCGGCAGAAACATACATGGGCCTTGTGGAAGTGGGGGTCGGGCTGATTCCCGCCGGAGGCGGCACGAAGGAGATGCTGGCTCGCGCCATGGACGGGGCGCCTCCAGGTTCTGACGCGCTGCCGCTCGTGCAACGGGTGTTCGAGACGATCGGATTCGCCAAGGTCTCGACGAGCGGGCCGCATGCGCGTGCCCTCGGATATCTCCGTGACGCCGACGCGATCTCCATGAACCGGGATCGCCTCATCCCGGACGCAAAGGCACTCGCGTTGGCGCGCGTGCCCGAGTACGTGCCCCCGCAGCCGCGGACGGCGGTTCGCGTCGGCGGAAGCGGGCTGCTGGCCACGCTGAAGCTCGGCATCCATCTCGCGCTCCGCGGCGGGCGTATCAGCGAGCACGACGCGCTTATCGGCCGCAAGCTGGCCTGGGTCCTGGCTGGCGGAGACGCGCCGCACGCGACAACGGTCACCGAGCAACAACTTCTAGATCTCGAACGCGAAGCCTTCCTGAGCCTGTGCGGGGAGCGCAAGACGCAGGACCGGATCGCGCACACGCTCAAGACCGGAAAGCCGTTGAGGAACTAGTGTCCCGTCAGGCTTCCCCGCGGCGTTGGCGCGAAGGCGTGAAGCCCCCGCGTCAGCACGATTTATTCGACGCCGGAAGCGGAACGCCGCTCATCGTGATTCCCGGCGTCCAGGGACGTTGGGAATGGATGAAGCCGGCATTGCGCGAGCTGCGGAAGCATTGCCGCACGGTGTCTTACACCTTGTGCGGCGACATCGGGTCCGGAGTCTGTTTCAATCCCGAGTTGGGGTTCGACAACTACGTGCACCAGCTCGACGAGGTGTTCCGCACAACGGGAATTGAGCGGGCGGCGCTCTGCGGCGTGTCGTATGGAGGATTCATCGCGCTGCGATACGCGGCGCTACGTCCCGAGCGGGTCTCGTCCCTGATCTTGGTGTCGTCACCCGCGCCTGGATGGGTGCCGACCGTGCGGCAGCAGGCCTACGTCTCGCATCCCTGGCGGTCCGCTCCGGCATTTGTCGTCAACGCGCCCATGCGCTTGTGGCCCGAGATCCGTGCCGCGTTCGACACGTGGGAAGAGCGCTTGCGCTTTACCGCGCGCCACGCGCTGCGTGTCATCGCGGCGCCGATCATTCCGCCCGTCATGGCCGCAAGAGTCACGCTGCAACAGAGTATCGATTTTGCTCCCGACTGCGCCCGTGTCAAAGCGCCGACTCTGATAGTGACGGGTGAAGATCATCTCGACAAGATCGTGCCGGCGGCGATCACGCGGGGCTACCGCGCGCTCATTCCAGGGGCTCAGTCCATCAGCATGGAGCGGTCAGGCCACATCGGATTGCTGACCCGCCCCGCGCGATTTGCCGAGATCGTCACCGGATTCATCGATGCCAACAATCACTGATCTCACGGGCCCCGCGGGGCCGCTCGAAGCGCTGCTTGACGAGCCGGAGGGCGCGACGCGTACCTCGTCCGCCGCACCCAGGGCGGCCGTCGTCTTCGCGCACCCCCATCCGCAGTTCGGCGGGACGATGCACACCAAGGTGGTCTACCAGGGCGCCAAGGGCCTGACGCGAATCGGGTCCGCGGTGCTGCGATTCAATTTTCGCGGTGTGGGGCGCAGCGGCGGCGCCTTCGACCAGGGGGCCGGCGAAAAAGAGGACTTCCAGGCGGCTCTCGGTTACATGGCGGCGCGGTATCCGGGCTCGAGTCTCTGGGCAGCCGGCTTCTCATTTGGATCATGGGTCGCCCTCGAGACCGGCGCCGTAGACGAGCGCGTTTCGGCCCTGATCGCCATCGCGCCGCCCGTTGCGACCTCGATATCCGGCCACGTGTACACGTTCGACAACACGCTCGTGAGCCGCAAGCCCAAGTTCTTCGTGCAGGGAGAAGCCGACGAGGTCTGTCCGCTCGAAGGCATGTGGGCGTTCTACGCAAAGCTCGAAGAACCCAAGGAACTCGTCATCATCGACAGCGCGGATCACCTCTTCGAGGGACAGGCGCAGGATGTCGGAGAGGCGCTGGAAGATCTGCTGGCTGACTTTCCCGGAACCGAGCGCGAATCATGAATGAGGCAGTGATCGTCAGCGCCGTCCGCACGCCGGTCGGCAAAGCGCCCAATGGAGCCCTCCGCACAACCCGCCCCGACGACATGGGCGCCGTCGTCATCAAGGAAGCGCTGCGGCGGGCGACTGGCCTGGATCCGGGTGAAGTCGAGGACGTGATCCTCGGCTGCGCGATGCCGGAAGCCGAGCAGGGGCTGAACGTGGCGCGCATCGCGAGCCTGCGGGCGGGCGTGCCAGTGTCGGCCTCGGCCGTGACCGTGAATCGGTTCTGCTCGTCCGGTCTTCAATCCATTGCCTATGCGGCCGAACGCATCATGGCCGGCTTTGCCACGACGATCGTCGCGGGCGGTACGGAATCGATGAGCCTGGTCCCGATGGGCGGCAACAAGATCGCGCCGAATCCCAGCCTCGTTGAGACCTATCCGGACGTGTATCTGAGCACGGGGCTGGTCGCGGAGAATCACGCGCGCGAAGCGTCGGTGTCTCGCGAAGAACAGGACGCCTTCGCCCTGCGCAGCCATCAGCGCGCCGTGGCTGCCATCGATGCCGGGAGGTTCGAGGAGGAGACCGTGCCGCTTCTGGAGCTCCGCGTTGATGAAGGACCGCGACGGGACACGTCGATGGAGGCGCTGTCGAAACTCCGGCCTGCGTTCCACGTCAAGGGCACGGTGACGGCCGGCAATTCCTCGCAAACGAGCGACGGCGCCTCGGCGGTCGTTCTCATGTCTTCGGGGCGCGCGCGCGAGCTCGGCCTCGAACCGCTCGGGCGGTTCGTCGCGTTCGCGACCGCCGGCGTCGAGCCGGAGCGCTTCGGGATTGGACCGGTTCCCGCCATCCGCAAAGTGCTGAAGCTTGCCGGACTCACACTCGATCAGATGGATCTCGTGGAGCTCAACGAGGCCTTCGCCGCCCAGGCGATCGCGTGTCTCCGTGAGCTGCCGATCGATCCGGAGCGGCTGAACGTCAACGGTGGTGCGATTGCCCTGGGCCACCCGCTGGGGTGCACAGGCGCGAAGCTCACGACAACGATTCTGTACGAAATGAAACGGCGCAAGGCGATGTACGGCCTGGTGACGATGTGTGTCGGCGGCGGAATGGGCGCCGCCGGAATATTCGAGAGGGTGTAAGCGGCGCTGGCGAACGGCACAAGGACAACACAATGACAACAGCGACTCTGTCCCGCGGTGGATCCTGGTTGATCGAGGACGCGGCGGTCGATTCGATCTTTACGCCGGAAAAGCTCTCCGAGGAGCATCGGCTCATTGCCCAGACGGCTGACGAGTTCGTGACGAACGAGGTGTTGCCGGCGATCGATCGGCTCGAGCAGAAGGACTGGGCGCTCGCGCGTCAGCTGGTGCGGCGCGCAGGGGAACTGGGACTGCTCGGCACGGACGTGCCGGAGGCGTTTGGCGGCGTCGAGCTCGACAAAGTGTCGTCGATTCTCGTCGGAGAGGCGGTCGGCCGATCCGCGTCCTTCGCCACGACCTTCGGTGCGCAGACGGGGCTGGTCATCACGCCGCTGCTCTGCTTCGGCACGGACTCCCAGAAGGCGCAGTACCTGCCGGGCCTCGTCAGCGGAGAGACGATCGGAGCGTACGCGCTGAGCGAATCGGGATCGGGGTCCGACGCGCTCGGCGCCAAGGCGCGGGCCACGCGCCAGCCCGACGGCAGCTTCACGCTGAACGGCGAGAAGATGTGGATCACCAACGGCGGATTCGCGGACCTGTTCATCGTGTTTGCGAAAGTCGTGGGCGACGCGGGCGACGGCGCCTTTACGGCCTTCCTGGTCGAACGGTCCTTCCCGGGCGTCAGCACCGGTAAGGAAGAACACAAGATGGGCCTCCACGGATCCTCGACGACCCCCTTGATTCTTCAGGACGCGCACGTACCCGCTGGGAACGTCCTCGGGGAGATCGGCAAAGGACACAAGGTCGCGTTCAACGTGCTCAATTACGGGCGGTTCAAGCTTGCCGCCATGTGCAGCGGCGGCGCGCGGGCCATCGTGGGGGACGCGGCGAGGTACGCGGCCCAGCGCAAGCAGTTCGGACAGCCGATCGCGTCGTTCGGCGCGATCAAGCACAAGCTGGCGGAAGTCGCGATACGAGAGTTCGCGGTCGAGAGCATGCTGTACCGGACCGCGGGCCTCATCGACGCGGCGGCGGAAGGCCACGGCCCGTCCACGGGTTCGCGGAGTGACGCGATCCTGGCCGCCTTGGAGGAATTCGCCATCGAGGCGTCGATTCTGAAGGTGGCCGGCAGCGAAATGATCGACTTCGCCGTTGACGAGAACGTGCAGATCCACGGCGGGAACGGGTTCGTGCGCGATTACACGGCGGAGCGGATGTATCGGGACGCCCGGGTCAACCGCATCTTCGAAGGCACGAACGAGATCAATCGCCTGCTCATCCCGGGCATGCTGATCCGCCGGGCGCTGAAGGGTGGTTTGCCCTTGATTCCAGCCGCCAGAAAGCTCCAGGACGATCTCCTCACGCCCACGCTTTCGGAACCCCCGTCTGACGAACCACTCGAGGCCGAACGGCGGACCGTCGCGTCTCTGAAGAAGGTGGCGCTGATGGTGCTCGGCACCGCCATGCAGACCTACGGCGAGAAGCTCACCGAGCAGCAGGAGGTGCTGACCCTGGCTGCCGATGTGATGATCGACGTCTTCGCCGCCGAGAGCGTGATGCTGCGCGCGTCGGGACGCGGAGGTCTGCACCAGGCTGCCGCCGAGGTGTACATCACCGACGCGGCCGCGCGCGTGGAGGTCGCCGCGCGCGGTGCGCTCGCCGCCATGTCCGAAGGCGACAACCTCCGTATGCTGCTCGCCGCGCTGCGGCGCCTGCTCAAGACCACACCGGTTGACACGGTCGCGCGGCGGCGTCGAATCGCGGATGCCATTGTGGAGCGGAAGGCTTATCCTTATGCGTGATGCGTAAGAGCACCGCCGGACTCCTGCTGTTGACGATCGCCTGCACCGCGAAGGTCGTGCCATACGTGGACGAGGTGAACGCGTGGCGCGCGACCAAGGATCAGTTCATGCAGCGTTCGGAGGAGTCGCCGATTCAATCTGAACGGCGCGCATCGTTCCCACCGCTGACGTACTTTCCGATCGAAGCGGACTATCGCGTGCCCGCGATGCTGACGGTCGCCCGCGGCCAGGACGTCCTAGAAATTCCAACCTCGCGCGGTGAACGCCGTCCGCACCAGCGCGTCGGCAAGCTGTCGTTCACCCTGAAGGGCCAGCTGCATACCCTGACCGCCTTCCTCGAGGTCGGCCAGCAAGACATGCGTCGCCTGTTCGTCCCCTTCGGAGATCTGACGAACGGAACCGAAACGTATCCGGGTGGCCGCTACCTGGATCTCGAGCGTACCGCGACGGGAATTTACGATCTCGACTTCAACCGCGCGTACCACCCGTTCTGCTATTACAACCCGGCATACGATTGTCCATATCCCCCCAGAGAAAATCGCCTGCCGCGTCCTGTCCGCGCCGGCGAACGCATGGGGCCCGATGGCCAATGAGCCGCCGGTCACGCCAGAGACGTAGACGGTAAGGTAAGGCATAGACACTTGATTAGAGCCATCGTCTTCGACTTCGACGGCGTACTTGCCGATTCCGAACCGCTCCATCTTCGCTCCTACCAGGAGGTTCTGTCGTCGCTGGGAATGACGCTGACGCGGGAGGAATACTACGCGGAGCATCTCGGGTACGACGACGAGGGCGTGTTCACCAGGCTCGCGGCCGATCGCGGATTCGACCTCGATGCGTCGCGTCTGAGCGCGCTCATCGCGGAAAAGACGAGAGTATTCGACGCCATCATCGCCTCGGGCGACGTCTTGTATCCCGGCGCCGCGGCGTGTATCGCCCGGCTGTCGCCGGCGTTTCCGCTCGGCATTGCGTCGGGTGCGCTGCGGCACGAAATCCAGGCGATCCTGCGCGGCGGCCGCCTCGACCATCACTTCCGCTTCATCGTCGCTTCCGGAGATACGCCGGAGGGCAAACCTGCGCCTGATCCATACCGGCGCGCGGCGGAGCTCCATCGCCTCGAACCTGGGGAATGCCTGGCCATCGAAGATTCGCGGTGGGGCATTGAATCGGCGAAGGCAGCGGGCCTTTCGTGCCTGGGGATCACGACGACGTATCCGAAGGAGGAACTGACCAGGGCGGACAGGGTCATCGCCTCGCTCGACGAGTTCACGCCCGCGCTCGTCCGGTCATTGAGCTAATATCAAGCCGTGCCGTTTTCACTCCACCTCAACTCGCGCACCGGCGAGGTCACCGCCGAGTTGCAGAAGGCCATGGACGCCCCGGGCGACGACCTTGCTTCCGCCGCGCTGGCCATTGCGCGAGTGGAGTATCCGTCCCTGGATCCGCACCCCTACTTCGCGATGCTGGATCGCATGGGTCACGAGGCCGCGGCGCGCATGCGCCACACGAGCAGTGACTCCGTGTGTGCGTTCAACGAATACCTCTACGACGAACAGGGCTTCGCGGGCAACCGCGATCGCTACGACGACCCGCGCAACAGCTTCATCAATGAAGTGCTCGACCGGCGGACCGGCATCCCTATCAGCCTGGCGGTGGTGTACCTCGAAGTGGCGCGGCGAGCAGGATTGCACGTGGTGGGTGTCAATTTTCCCGGCCACTTCCTGCTGCGCGTGCGTGACGCCGTCGGCAGCGACGCGCGGTCCGAGGGGGTCATCATCGACCCGTTCCACGGCGGCGCGCAGCTTTCGGAGTACGATTGCCGGCAGCTCCTGCGGCACCACGTCGGCGACCAGGCCGCGTTCGACGCTACGCTGCTCGCCTCCACCACCCGCCACGACATCGTCGTACGCATGCTGGTGAATCTCAAGCGCCTGTACGTGCGCATGCGGTCGTTTCCTCAGGCGCGTTTCATCTCGAACCTGCTGCTGGGAATCGACCCGTCCGGGATATCGGAGCTGCGCGATCGCGGGTTGCTCGCGTATCACCTCCAGGATTTTTCCGCCGCGTTGCGCGATCTGGAGGAATACCTGCGGCTCGCGCCAAAGTCGTCCGATGCCGGCGAACACGATCTCGTCTCCGACGAAAACGACGAGGAGCCGCAGGCCGATGCTGGCCCGGACGACGCCACGCAGATCTGGGAGCACGTGAAAACGTTGCGGCGACGCGTCGCGGGATTTAACTGAGGGCTCAGGGCTCGGGGCTCAGGGAAAAGTACTGCTTCAGCCGCCCGCACGCTTCCTTCAATTCTTCGACGCCGGCGGCGCCGTACGACAGCCTCAGAAACCCCTCGCCGCTTCGCCCGAACGTCGCGCCCGGAATGGTGACGACGTGAACGCGGTCGAGGATGTCGGCGGCGAGCCGTACCGAGTCACGACACCCATCAACCCGGACGAAAGCGAAGAATCCGCCGGACGTCGGCGACCAGTGAAGCCGCGGAATTGTCGCAAGCCCCTCGGCGAGCGCCGCTCGTCTGGCCCGAAAGTCGTCATGGAACGACCAGGCATGATTCCAGCTTTCACGCACGGCGGCCTCGGCGGCAATCTGAGAGATCACGGGCGCGCAGATAATCATCGCGTCCTGGATCTTGAGTGCCTCCTGGCAGACCTCGCGATCCGTGAGCAGGTATCCCGCCCGCCAGCCCGTCATGCCGAAGGACTTGGAGAACGTCCCGACGACGACGACGTTCTCGCGCCACTTGTCGACTGATGCGGCGCTGGCAGCCGCGCCGCCATAGACGAAGTGCAGATACGTTTCGTCCGAGATCAGGGTGATTCCGCGGCTGGCCAGCTCTCGAACGATTCGCGTCAGGTCGTCTGCCGCGACGACGGCGCCCGTCGGGTTGCTGGGGCTGCAGAGCACGACCGCGCGCGTGCGGGGTGTGAGGTACGGCTCGATGTCTACCCAGCGGGCGGCAAAGCCGGCCGCTTCCGGCAGTGGCGCCTCGATCGGGACCGCGCCAATCGCGCGTACCGCCATCTCGTGGTTCACGAAAAACGGCGCCGCCAGGACCACGTCGTCACCCGGGTCAATCAGCGTCAAGGCGGCGAGCATGAACGCCTGGTTTCCCCCGGCGGTGATGATCAGATCGTCCGGCGCCGAATCGATGCTGCGCTCGCCCGAAAGTTTCTCCGAGAGCGCTTCGCGCAGGCTGATGAGCCCGGCATCCGCGCCGTAGAGATGGGTCGCCGGGTCGCTCAGGGCGCGCCGGGCCGCGTCAACGGCCGCCGGAGGTGGGCCAAATCCGGGTACGGCCTGACCCAGGCTGATCACGTGGTGCCCCTGCTGCCGGAGCGCGGCGGCTTTCCCGTTGAGGGCGTCGAAGGGCGGAAGGGTCAGGCCGCTGACGCGATCGGGAATTCGAGGCGCCACCTACGTTTTCCACCCCACCATCGTGGCGATCCGCGCCAGCAATCCGGGCGACACCCGCGCCCCCGTCGTCTTTTCGAGGATGTCGAGGCATTCGCCGATCGATTGGGCCGTTCCGACGCCGACCTTGCGCGCGTTGGCAATTACCGTCTCGTCGTTGTCGGGCACTATCAGGATCGGCTTCGCGCGCGAATGCGCGATCACATCGAGGCAGTTCTGCGCGCTGTCGTCGATGTGATAGTCGAGACGCAGCGCACCCGCAGCCGCACCTCGCGACCCGCCAAGCACGAGGACGCTCGGCAGATCGAACCCGTGATCCACCAGCCACTGCTGCGTCTGCCGCTGTACCGTGTCGCCGTCGGTCTTCGGCCGCTGGGTAATGAAGAAGACCTCCCACTTGAGGCGCCGCGTCATCTCGTGGATACGACGGACGGCGTCTTCGTCGATCGGCTTCAGCCGTGACCAGAAGTTGGGGGTGGACTGAATGTCCCGCCACACGACGTCGCGGCGTCTTCGTGCCTCGCGCGCAGACATCCCAGGGGCCGGGTCAACCGCGGCCTCGTCGGGAGGGAGTTTTTCGGTGAGACCCTGATCTTCGGCCCGGCGCGCGATCCTCTGCTGGTCCTCTTCCTCTCGGGCGGGTTCCCCTGCGTTGATACCGGGGCCGGGACCGAACAGGCGGGCTTCGACATCGTGAAATGCCAGGCTGAAGTCCGCCAGAACCCCGTCCATGTCGAATCCGATTCGCAGCGGCATCTACGTGACCGCCGCCGATGATGAGCGAAGGGAGTCGTGGTGCTGGAGGAACCACCGGTAGGTCGACGCCAGTCCTTCTCGAAGATCGATACGATGCTTCCAACCGAGCGCGTGAAGCCGGCTGACGTCGAGCAGCTTTCGCGGAGGCCCGTCCGGCTTGCTCGTGTCGAACCGCAGCGTCGCCCCAGGATAGATTACGTCGCGCAAGGCACCGGCGAGCTCGCGGATGGACAGGTCCTCGCCCGTCCCGACGTTGATATGCCCGAGATCGTCATAGTGGTCCATCAGGAACAGGCACGCGTCAGCGAGATCGTCCACGTGCAGGAACTCACGGCGCGGGGTGCCGGTGCCCCAGATCGTGACTTCAGGTGTGCCTTCCGCCTTTGCGTCGTGAAATTTCCGGATCAGTGCCGGCAGGACGTGCGATTGGGCCAGGTCGAAGTTGTCGTTCGGTCCGTACAGGTTGGTCGGCATGGCCGAGATGAAGTTCGCGCCGTACTGCTTGCGATAGGCCTCACAGAGCTTGATGCCCGCGATCTTGGCGATGGCATAGGACTCGTTGGTCGGCTCGAGAATGCCCGTCAGGAGGTACTCCTCCTTCATCGGCTGTGGCGCCATCCGCGGGTAAATGCACGAGCTGCCCAGGTACAACAGTTTCTTGACGCCGTACTGGTGCGCCGCGTGCACGACGGTGGCGTGAATCAACATGTTGTCGTAGATGAACT
>JANNHC010000328.1:0-12173 GCA_031404215.1 Acidobacteriota bacterium | reverse complement strand
CACCGGCGCGATCCGGAGAGCTTCGACGCGCTCTTCCTCCAGTCGGGCAGCTTCTTCCGGCGCGCCGAGACCTACGAGAAGCACTTCCCACGCTACGAGCGGATCGCGCGCTTCGTCGGCGCAACCGCTTCGAGTCGTGTCTGAAGCTGGCGGGCCGCCGCGTCGAGCATGTGGGGGATGAAGAACGAGGGATACCAATCGGCTATAACCACTGCCGCGCGATCGCCGAGCGCCCGCAACAGGCCGCGCCCATGGCCTCGCGACGGTTCGACGTATGGGTAGTAAAGCGCTTGAGTAGGTTTGAAGGCGGCCGCGTTGGCCGCCATCCCTTCCATGATGAAGCGATGGAGGCGGTCGCTCGCGCACGGATAATCGCAGCGCAGCGCTTCGAGCACCACCAGCGGCCGGCCGAGCGTATTGGACATCTCGATCGCCCGCTGCAGCGCAAAATTCGACCGCGTCCTCCGCGCCGAGGTCATCCAGTAGAGAACGAACTCCCCGGACGAATTGACCGGACGTTCATTGAGCGCCCGAATACGAACCGAAGGTACAAGGGACAGCCCTTCTACCCTTCCGACCCGAGGGCGGTCACGGTCACGTTGTCGAAGATTGCGGTGGACAGATCGGTGGTCCTATGGCTCGACACGCCGAGGCCGATGGCCACCGTGGCAGCCATTGGAATGACGTCCACGCCGACGATCGTCCAGGTGACGCCGTCAGCGGACTGATACGCCGTGAAGGTGTCCCCCGACCGTTCGAGCCTGACCCAGTAGGGCGCTCCGGCAAGGGCGCCCGCAGAGCTCGTGCTGATGCCACCGGTGGCCGCGCGCCGCTGAAACGCGAGACCTTTGCTGTACGACACCAGCATGAATGCCTGCGCCGAGTTCGCAGTGAGGCTTGCCCGGACCATCACGCCCGCTTTCACCCAGGGGTGCGTACTGGACGTGCTGACGACCCTCGCGATGATAGACCCGTCGCCCGTCAGCGTCGTGGACGCAAAATGCAACGCGTCAGCGGTTCCCCAGACGTCCGCCCCGGCGCCCTTCACTGCGAAGGTTGCCGTTGCGGCATCGTAGGTCGCGTCTCCCGCAACGCCGACGGCGCCGATGTCGCGATGCGCCCACGATGCGGGGAGGGCGGTTGACGTCGGCGTGATGGGCGGTGGCGGCGTGGAACTCGCCGAGGGCCCCTGAGTCGCCGCGTAAATCATCGCGTCGTTCTTGAGGATTCCCGGGAGATTGCTCAGGTATAGCGTCGGCGACAGCAGAATCTGATCGATCGACAAGCCATCTTCGCGTGTCTGGATGCGGAGCGTTTGCGGACCTGACGTATCGAAATACAGGGCCGGCCCGAGCACGCCAACGCCCCACCCGTTATCCTGCCAGCCCCAACCCGCCAGCCCGCACCCGCTGCAGTCCTCGAGGTTGTATTCAGTGGCCGAAGTTGTGCCGATGCGGAACGTCGGCACCCCGGCCACCGTCGCGCTGTTCGAGAACTGCACGAAGACCGAGTCGTTCGGGTACGTGTTGGAGTCCGCCCGTCCTCGCATCCACAGTCGATACGGCTGACCCGCGACCGCGTCGAACGTGAACTCCGCGTAGCTCGCGGGGTTCGCCACGGCCATCGTGACCTTCGCGGCACCCGCGTTCATGTTCCAGAGCCGCTTGGCGCCCGCGGCTGTCGCATCCGACACAATCGACCACTTGCTGCCGGTGATCCGCGCATCGGCCGCGTAAAGCAGGATGTCGCCCACGCCTGTCGTGCCGTTCGTGGACGGCGGGGGCGCCGTGCCGGCCGTGGTGAACGTCCAGATGTCTCCGTTTCTGGCCATGTTCGCAATCGTCCGCGAAACGACACGCCAGTAGTAGGTGGTGCCGGGCGTGAGGTTCGTGACGGTGAACGTCTGAAACGCCGCCGCCGATTCGCTTGGTCCAAGCTCCTGGTCAAGCAACACCGGCAGGAGGTTGTTTGGATCGGTCCCGAGGAGTACGTCGTACTTGTGCGCCCACGGGCCACCGTACCACTTGAGTTCAACAGCCGCTGTTTGAAGGCCAGTGGACGCGTTCAGGGGCGCCTGGTAGACCGCCTTGTCGGGCGCCAGCGGCACGAAGTCGGTGTTTTCAATCACCCCCGTCGAGTTGTTCCACTTCCGCTCGAACATATCCGCGAACCACTGGAACATCGTCGGATCGGTGCAGAAGCAGTTGTGTTCCTCCTGGGACTGGTCGGACGGGCTCGTCCAGTTGGAGGAACCGAAGATCGACAAGCCCAAGCCGTACAGCAGCACGAGCTTCTGGTGGTTGAGGCCCAGGTGCGCGCGCATCTTGACCTGAATGCCCGCCATGTAAAGTCGGTCAATATTCCACGAATCCCACAGCCGTTTTGGATCGCGATACTGCTGCGGATCGCTGATCAGGCGAACCGGCACGCCACGGTTCTTCGCGGCGATGATCGCGTCGGTGTGCCGCCGATCCGTGATGCGGTACATGATGACGTCGATCTTCTGCGCTTCTCTGTTGTATCGCCCGATCGCACGGTTGGCGTACGACTCGGCCGGCGGAAAGTTCAGCTGCGGATCCTTGACGTACGTGCCAGGCGCGCCGTAATTCCGCACCAGCGAGGCCGGTACGTTCGCGTAGTTCGCGTAGGCCGTGGTGTTGGTCCACAGATCGTCGTACTTCGACATGAAGCTCTGGACGAACGACGCATTGTCGGTAAAGTAAATCGACTCGTCCACGTAGTTCACGTAGGGGGTCGTACCTGTGTACAGCCAGGCGTCCGCACTGAAGTTGGCGCCGCTGAACTCGACGATGTTCTGGCCGGCAAACATCATCATCTTGTAGTGCATGATGCCGCTGGCGGTCCGCTGGCGCATCGGGATGCCAGCGTCCTTCAGTTCCCTGAGCCGGTCAGCATTGAACGCGTTGGTCGCATTCGCGCGCAGATCCATAAGGACGCGCACGGGGACGCCGGCCTGCCATTTCCTGATGAGCTCGGTCGTGTAACGCGCGTCCTCCATGAACCAGAAGCCCACGTCGATCCCAACGGTTTCGTTCCGGATGTGGCTGATGAGGAGGGCGCGACAGTCTTCGTTGGCGGGATCGCACAGACGCTCCAGCGCGCGGGCAGGCGCCGCCGTAGCAGCCAGCGCGGCCATTGAGAACAGCGACATCATTCCGACTCTACGTGCCCGATTCATCATAACGACGACTCGCCCCCCACTCATCTATAGCCTTTTCGTTCCATGTGCTAATCCAAGCTCGGTGCCAAGTGGCGCGCAGCTGTCATTTTCAAATCTGACCATTTTCGCCAGAAAATTACCGTCATAGGGTGAAGGACTCGGCTGGGGTTTCAGAACCCGCCGGTCGAGAGTGAGTAACCCGGGAGGAAACAGTGGAATCCAGGCACCCACTCAGAACCCCGTGGAGCCGGAGTCCGGAGGAGCGCGGAGGTTGAGAGTTGACAGCCCCCATCCGACCATGTAACTATTAATCCGGATTTACGGATGGATTACATACGCCGGTGAGCACCGCAATCTTCGACGACCTCTCGACGCTTTCCGACTCCACGAGGAGCCGGATGCTGCTGCTTCTCGAGCGCCACGAGTTGACCGTTTCCGAGCTGTGCACGGTGCTCCAGCTTCCGCAGTCCACCGTGAGCCGGCACTTGAAGACACTCTCGGACGCCAGCTGGGTTGTATCGCGCCGGGACGGTACTAGCCGGTACTACACGTTGTCGCTCGACGAGCGCGGCGGTCCCGCGCGACGGCTGTGGTCGCTCCTGCGCGATCAGGTCAGCGCCACGGCCGGGGCGGATCAGGATGCACGCCGCCTGAAGAACGTGCTCGCGCGTCGTCAGTCGAAGTCGCAGGAGTTCTTCGAGACGACGGCCGGCCACTGGGACAAACTGCGCGCGGAGCTATTTGGATCCGCCTCGCACCTCCAGGCGCTGCCGGCGCTCCTTGATGAGCGCTGGATCGTCGGCGACCTCGGCTGCGGAACCGGGCAGGTCGCCTGCGCGCTCGCGCCGTTTGTCGCGCGAGTGATCGCCGTGGATCGTTCGGGAGAGATGCTGCAGGCCGCGCGGCGCCGGGTGAAAGATCTGGCGTCGGTCGAAGTGCGGCGTGGCGAGCTGGAGGCGCTTCCGATCGCGGACGGCGAGCTGGATGCCGCCACGCTCCTGCTCGTGTTACACCATCTGCCGGATCCGGCCGCGGCCCTGTCCGAGGCCGCTCGCGTGCTCAAGCCCGGTGGTCGTCTCGTGATCGCCGACATGCTGCCGCACGATCGCGAGGAATACCGTCAACAGATGGGACACGTGTGGCTCGGATTCAGCGAGGATCAGGCGCGCCGGATGCTCGACCCCGCCGGTTTCGACCGAATCCGCGTCGTCGCGTTACCCGTGAGCGCCGCGGCCAAAGGGCCGGCACTCTTTGTCGCCACAGGCGTGAAGAAGCACCAAGAGGCTGGAAACTAGAAACTGGAAGCTGGAAAATGACATCGAAGGGAAACCACTGATGAGTACTGCAGTTCGTGAAATGCACGCATTCGACGCCGCGGTGAAGGCCGGCCGTGATCCGTTCAAGGTCAAGGACTTGTCGCTTGCCGAGTTCGGCCGCAAGGAGATTCGGCTCGCGGAGCAGGAGATGCCCGGACTCATGACGCTGCGCGACCGCTACAAGGGGAAGAACCCCCTCGCCGGCGCCCGGATCATGGGCAGCCTGCACATGACGATTCAGACCGCGGTGCTGATCGAGACGCTCGTCGAGCTTGGCGCCGATGTCCGTTGGGTTTCGTGCAACATCTTCTCGACGCAGGATCACGCGGCCGCCGCCGTGGTCGTCGGGCGTCCGGAGTCGAGTGGGACTGTCGAAAATCCGAAGGGCACGCCTGTCTTCGCCTGGAAGAGTGAAACGCTCGACGAGTACTGGTGGTGCACGAGCGAAGCCTTGATGTGGCCGGATGGCACGGGCCCGACGCTGCTCGTGGACGACGGCGGCGACGCGACGCTGCTCGTGCACAAGGGGGTCGAGTTCGAGAAGTCCGGGAAGATCCCGGCGTTCGACGCGGAGAACGAACCGGAAGAATGGGGCGTCATCCTGGAACTGCTGCGGAAAGAGATCAAGGAAAAGCCGCAGCGCTGGACAAAGGTCGCGGCCGATCTCCGCGGCGTCAGCGAAGAGACGACCACGGGCGTCCATCGGCTCTACGAAATGATGAAGGCCGGCACGCTGCTGTTTCCGGCGATCAACGTCAACGATTCGGTGACCAAGAGCAAGTTCGACAACATCTACGGGTGCCGCCACTCGCTGGTGGACGGCATCAACCGCGCGACCGACGTGATGCTCGGCGGCAAGGTCGCGGTCGTCTTCGGCTTCGGCGAGGTCGGCAAAGGATGCGCGCAGGCGCTGCGCGGCCAGGGCTGCCGCGTGATTGTCACCGAAATCGATCCGATCTGCGCGCTCCAGGCGGCGATGGAAGGGTACGAAGTCAAGACGGTCGAGGATGTGGTGGCGACCGCCGATATCTTCATCACCGCCACGGGAAACCTGAACATCCTCACCGCCGACCATATGGCGCGGATGAAAGACAAGGCGATTGTCGGCAACATCGGACACTTCGACAACGAGATCGACATGGCCGGGTTGAAGAAGGTCAAGGGCATTCAGCGCATCAACATCAAACCGCAGTACGACGAGTACCGGTTTCCGGATGGCCACAGCGTGATGGTGCTTGCCGAAGGACGGCTCCTGAACCTGGGCTGCGCGACTGGCCATCCCAGCTTCGTGATGTCGGCGTCGTTCACCAACCAGGTCATCGCACAGCTCGAACTGCACCAGCACAACGACCAGTACGAGAAGAAGGTCTACATCCTGCCGAAGCACCTGGACGAGGAGGTCGCGCGTCTGCACCTCGGGCACCTGGGCGTCAGGCTGACGAAGCTGTCGAAGGCCCAGGCGGACTACATCAACGTGCCGGTCGAGGGACCCTACAAGTCGGAGCACTATCGATACTAAAGGAGCGCAGGGCTCAGGTTGGCAGGGCACAGGTCACGACACGAAGGCCGGGAGGGACGATGTCCCCCCGGCCTTTTTTTAGCGGCCTGATGCGTGCAACGGCCAGCCGTTATCGTTCCAGTGCGGCTTTCGTAGATCTGAGGATCCCCTCCATCGCCTCGCGGCTGCGGCGCTGCACGATCGCGCGGACGACTCCGCGCGTGAAACTTGTCAGCGACCGGGTACGCACGCGGTTGACCGACAACATGTAAAACCCCGACGCCCCATCGTCAAAGGCGCAGGTCAGGCCAAGACCAGCGTCGAAATAGTGCGCAGAGTAAATCTGCTTCGTGGCGATAAGGCCGGGTCGCCGCGCGCCGCCCGAGGCGGGGTAGAGCACCAGATGCGTCACCCGTGTCACCGGCCGGTAGATGTCGTCCTTGCTCCAGTAGAGGATATTCTCCGCTCCCGGCAGGGAGATGCTCGGAAATCGCCTCAAGTACGCGAAAAACTCCGGCGAGACGCTCTCGAAGTATTTGGACGAGTCGAAGATGACGTTGAATTCCTGCGCGATGTCGAGCGGCGTGGCCTTGTTCCTGTAGTCGCCGAGCGTTCCGTTGGCCAGGTACGCCGCGGCATCGGCGACGAGCAGCCGCCGCCACAGGTCCCCGGCGCGCTGCCGCCAGTCGGCTGCGCTCCAGTTCACGTCGCGCGCGAAACGCTCCATGTTCGGGCTCGACAGCCGCACGCCGCAGTCGCCCGGCTTGCAGGTCCGAATCGTCTCGAGGTCGTAGCTCTCAAACTCGAGGCTGCGCAGGTCGTCTGGCGAAGGCGGCGTTCCGAACCTGCCGATCTGGAGCACGACGTCGCTGCTCTTGAGGCTGGAGATGTCGCGGTATCTTTCGAACAGCTTGGCCTGGGGCGCAGCCACGCGGACCGCGCCGACGATGGCGACTTCGCGCCGGTCGGTGTCGAGGACCCTCGCGATTGGCTCGCCGCGGTCGAGCCGCGCGAGGTCGTCTGGAGAGAATCCCGCGGCGGTTCGTAGAAACGCATGCGGTTCGGCCTGCCGTCCGGCAGGCTGCGAAAGGGGAGCGCCGAGAACGCCGGCGGCAACAAGCGCTCCGAGTGTGGCGTAGGTGTTCATGTGTCAGCGTCCCGGAGCCTGAAGCCTACGGCCTAAAGCCCGTCCGTTCAAGCGTCCGGCCGGCGGGTGTAATATCGGCGGGCACGCCGGTATGGCGGAGGAGGCTTGTGGCTGAACCTCACGCACGTGGTTTCTCGCGCCGGGCGCTGCTGCAGCGCGCGTGCGCCGCGCCGGTCCTGGCGCTTGGCGTCCAGGCCGCGCGCCGGGCCCCGTCCGTGAAGGCGGCAAGGCCCAACGACATGCGCATCCTCGAAGTCGATCATCAGTTCGAGGACTTCCGCTACCGTGCCCCCTACCAGTTCGGAGGCCGTTCCGTCGATCGCGTGACGCTCCTCAATGTCACCTGCCGCGTACGCACGGCGGGTGGCCGCGAGGCGTGGGGTTTTGGCTCCATGACGCTCGGCAACGCGTGGGCGTTCCCTGCTGCCTCGCAAGACGTCGGGCTGGGTGCGATGCGGGCGCTGGCGGAACGCCTGCGCACGGTGACCGCCGCGTGCGACGACACGGGGCATCCCATCGATCTGTTCCGCGCGCTCGAGCCCGAGTACCTGCGCGCCGCGGCTTCACTGTCGCGCGCGCGTGCGCTTCCGGTTCCAATCCCGAAGCTGTGCACCCTGGTTGTCGGAAGCGCCTTCGACGCGGCGATTCACGATGCCTACGGAAAAGCCTTCGGCCTGAGCGTGTATCACACGTACGGACGCGACTTCATGACCCGCGATCTCTCCGCCGACCTCGGGCCGTCGTTCAAGGGCGAGTACCTCGATCGATACGTCCCGTCGGAACCTCGCGCGACGATTCCGGTCTTCCACTCGGTGGGCGCGAGCGATCCGCTCGAGGCGTCCGATGTCCGGACCCGCATAGACGACGGGCTGCCGAATACGCTGGAGGAGTGGATTCCGCGCGACGGCCTGATTCGTTTCAAGATCAAGCTCAATGGCGGCGACCTCACCGCCGACTTCGAGCGCGTCGTCCGCATCGACCGCATCGTGAACCGCGTGCTTGCGGCGCGCGGTGTCACCGACTGGAAGTACTTGCTCGATTTCAACGAGGGATGTCCCAATGTCGGCTACCTGCTGGATTTCCTGAGGCGCGTGCGCGAGGCGACGCCGACGGGCTTCGACCGGGTGCTGTACATCGAGCAGCCCACGGCGCGCGATTTGAAGAAGGACCGCGCAAATGTGATGCACGAGGCCGCACGCCTGCGTCCCGTCGTCATCGACGAATCGCTCACCGATCTGGAGGCGTTGCTGCTTGCGCGCGAGATGGGTTACACGGGCGTCGCGCTGAAGGCGTGCAAGGGACAGAGCCACGCCATGCTGATGGCGGCCGCCGCGCAGAAGTTCGGGATGTTCTTGTGCGTCCAGGACCTGACGTGTCCGGGCGCCTCGCTGATTCACTCGGCCGGCATCGCCGCGCGCGTGCCCGGGAACGCCGGAATCGAAGCGAACGCCCGGCAGTTCGTGCCGAGCGCCAATCGTGCCTGGGAAGCGCGGTTCCCGGGGCTCTTCACGCTCCGCGACGGCGTCATGGCCACCGGCCAGCTCACGGGGCCGGGCTTGGGCGCCGTGCCTTCAAGGTAAGCCGAGTTCTCCTACCTCACAAACTTCACACACACCGGCGCGCCGACGTCGATCTTGTGTCCCGTGGGCGCCAGCTTGCCTGTCTGCGGATCGATCCCGAAGACGACCACGGAGTCGGACCGCTGATTACCGGCGAGGAGGTAGCGGCCGTCCGGGTCGATGCCGAAGCCGCGTGGCGTGCTGCCCTGGGTGGGCTCGTTCTCGACGTACGTCAGCCGACCGCTACTCGCCTCGATCGCGAAAACCGCGAGGCTGTCGTGCCCGCGGTTGGACGCGTACAGGAACTTGCCGGACGGATGCACCTGCACGTCGGCGCCGCTATACCCTTGCTGCACGGATTGCCCGGGAGGCAGTGTCGAGATGGTCTGCAGCTCCCGCAGCGTGCCGGGGGCCGTGTCGTTGCTGAAGACCGTCACGGTGAGGTCCATCTCGTTAATCACGTACGCGAACCAGCCGGACGAATCCAGCGCCAGGTGCCTGGGGCCGGCGCCCGGCTTCACGCTCGCTGACGAGGGGTCGTTGAGCGTCAGGAGCCCCTTGCCGGCATCGAACCGATACACGAGCACCTTATCGAGCCCGAGATCGGCGACGTAGGCGAAACGATTCGCCGGATCGAGGTTGATCGAATGCGCGTGCGGTTCCTTCTGGCGCTGCGGGTTTACGCTCGAACCCGAGTGCTGGACGAACGCGGAAGGGGACTTGAGGCGGCCGTCCTTGCCGATTGGTACGACCGCGACGCTCCCGCCGCCATAGTTGGCGACCAGCGCATTCTGTCCGCCCTTGTCAACGATGAGATGGGCCGGGCCCGTGCCGACAGACGGCTGCTGATTGAGCGCCTTGAGCAGTCCGGTCGCGCGATTAATCGCGAACGCGCTCACCGCGCCGCTGGTCTTGCCCTCGAACGTGCTGACCTCGTTGACCGCGTAGAGGAAGCCTCCGCCCGGGTGCACCGCGAGAAAACTCGGGCTCGACGTGTCAGCCGCGAGCTGTGGGGGGGTCAAGGCGCCCGAGGCGCCGTCGAGGCGCGATACGTAGATCCCCTTGCTCTTCGCGCCCGTGTACGTGCCGAAGTACACGAGCATGCCGTTCGGCGCGGGGGACGGCGCTTGCGCGCGGCCCGGCACGCCGAGCGACAGGGCGACGACAACGAGCAGGGCAGCTAGACAAAATCGGCGCATGGAGTCTCTCTTCTTCGTGTCTCGGTTTCAGGTTTGGGGTCTCTGGTCTTCGGTCCGGATTCGCAGCTGGAAGCCTTTTCACGTATCTTAACAGCGCCGCGGCGGCTGCGCCGCCCCACCACGAGGTATTCCTATGCGACGCCGAGAGTTTCTGGGTGCGGTCACCGCTTCACTTGTAGCCGGACGTACGGCCGCGCCCGGCGCGCAGGCCACGCCACCGTCGTTACCGCTACGCAAGGGGCGCATCAAACAGGGCGTGACCCGCGGCGTCTTTGCGCGCGGGACACCCCTCGACGATTGCTGCCGCGAGGCAGCTCGCCTCGGCATCAAGGGCTTCGACCTGATCGGGCCGGCGGACTGGCCGACGCTGAAAAAATATGGCCTCGTCCCCTCGATGTATCCAGGCGGACCGGGCGGGACCATCCCCGTCGCGCTCAACCGCAAGGAGCATCACGAGCGGCTGCTCGGATTGATGCACCCGGCGATCGACCAGGCGGCCGCCAACGCGGTGCCCAGCATCATCTGCTTTTCCGGCAACCGGAACGGCATGGCCGATGCCGAAGGGACCGACAACTGCGTCACCTTTCTGCATGCCGTCAAGGCGCACGCCGAAGACAAACAGGTCACGATCTGCATGGAGTACTTGAACAGCAAGGTGAACCACAAGGACTACATGTTCGACCACATCGCGTGGGGCGTGGACGTGATGAAGCGCGTGAACTCCCCGCGCGTCAAGATTCTCTACGACATCTACCACGCCCAGATCATGGACGGCGATATCGTCCGGAACATCCGCGATCATTTCCAGTGGATCGGGCACTTTCACACGGGCGGTAACCCGGGCCGCCACGAGATCGACGACACCCAGGAACTGAACTACCGTTTCGTGGCCCAGGCGATCGCGGAGCTTGGATTCACCGGCTTCGTCACCCACGAGTACTCGCCCACGCAGGGGCACGACCCGATCGCGATGCTGGAAAAGGCGATCGAGATCTGCGACGCGTAGCCGCCGGCCCTAGCGGAACGTCGGGAACATCGCCTTGAGCTGGTCCGCGGTCGCCGCGCTGCCGTACTGATTGAGCTCGAACGCTTCGGCGTACTTGACGGCGCGCCCCTTCTGTTCGCCGTACATCTGCACCAGCAGGTTGCGGTACTGGTTCGCCAGGTCCGCGTTGCGCTGCTTGACGCCCTCGATGAGGTAGGCTTTTCGCGCGGCTTCGTCGGTCGGCACGTTGCGGCCGTAACGCGCCTGCCAGGAGTCGGCATCGCCAAACTGCGACGGCAGCGCCGAAATGCAGTCCCACTTCTTCTGCGCGACCTCGTCGAATCCGACCGCGATGATGGGATCGAACGGGTACGGCTTCTTGAAGTTGTCGGAGTAGAACAGGAAGATCGGATTGCCCTTCGTGGGCGGCGTGTACGGCGCGAAATACGGCGCCGCGACCACGACCGCCGCGTCTTCGGCCAGTTTTCCGACCGCGCGATGGTCCGGATGGTAATCCCACGGGCGGTGCGACAGGACGAGATCGGCCTGCCAGTCGCGAATCAGGTTGGCGACTTTCTTCCGGGTCTCGAGATCCGGCATCAGCTCGCCGTCGTGAATGTCGAGCACCTCGGTCGAGACGCCGAGCTTCGCGTGGCACGCCTCCACTTCCGCCTTGCGCCGCTGCGCCAGCGGGCCGCCAGCCTGCGAGAAATGCCCCACGTCGCCGTTGGTCAACGCGACGAGCTTCACTTTGTGTCCCTGCGCGGCGAAGAGCGTCGCCGTCCCCCCGAACTTCAACTCCGCGTCGTCTGGATGCGCGCCGAATGCGATGATTCGGAGCACACGCGGGGCGGGCGCCTGGGCTCCGGCGCTGCGCGACAGCGCGCCGCCGGACACGACAGAGACGATTCCGATCGCGATCAGACCAGTTCCCAAGTATCGAATCGAATGCATGCGGCACCTCGGTTAGTTGCGCTTATCCTATTCCGCTTCGGCGACAGCCGCTGTCCTTAATTCGGCATTCCGCGTGCGCGCCGGACGGGGTATTATTTCGCCTTTGACCAAAAAATTCCGCTGACGTGTCCGAGGTGTGCCGGCGCCGGGGTGAACGATGGTCGAGGTCAACGGTGGTCGAGGTAAATGGTCGTCGAGGTAAATGATGGATGTGAAGAAAGGATTGTGCGCCGCCGCGCTTGCAGGGCTGACCCTCGCCGCCGCCGCCCATGTCGCCGCGCAGGGTGCGCCGCCGCAGGCGCCTCCCGCCGGAACGCAGGGGGCCCCGCAGCCT
>JANNHC010000327.1:0-7496 GCA_031404215.1 Acidobacteriota bacterium | reverse complement strand
GCCGACCAGCCGCATGAAGCCCGCCAGGCAGACGAGCGACACATGCCGCGCACGCAACTCCCCCGCCAGGGTGGCGTCGAATTCGTCGCGCGAGGCGAAGCCGCGATGATCGATGACCAGCGTCTCGATGCCGGCGGCACGTGCGCAATCGAGTCCCGCGGCGTTCGCCTTGTTGGAGATGACCACCGCGATCTGCGCCTCGAGCGTGCGGTCGGCAACCGCGTCGATCAACGCCTGGAGGTTGCTGCCACGACCGGAGATGAGCACCCCAATGCGCCGACCAGGGTCTGACACCGGCGTTCCGCGCTCACCGTGCACGGCAGATTCCTTAACACCCACCTTCGTTTCGTCTCCGTTTAGTCCGTTACTTCGATTGAGGTTTTCTCAGGTATCTCCGTCAACTCCGCGACCCGTCAACCCTCCTCGGGCTCCTCGGGGATCCGCGTTGAACTCAGGCCACGTACTCCAGGCCGTTGTCGCCGGCCACGATGCGGCCGATGCGCGCGGCGCGCGGCTCGCCGGCCTGCGCCAGCGCGTCGATCAGAGTTTCAGCTGACTCTTCGCCGCACGCCACGATCAAGCCGATGCCCATGTTGAACGTCCGCAACATGTCGGCGTCCGGGACATGACCCGTGCGCTGGAGCCACTGAAATATCGGCGGCACCTGCCAGGCGGCGCGGTCGATCACCGCGGACACTCCCGGCGGAAGAATCCGCGGCAGGTTGTCGGTGATGCCGCCCCCCGTGATGTGGGCCATGCCCTTGATGATTCCCGACGGCAGCAACGGGCGGACGAGGGGCAGGTACGAACGGTGCGGCACGAGCAGCGCCGCGCCGATGGTCGTCCCGAGCTCCGCCACGTGCGAGTCGGCGCGGAGCCCGGCGGCGTCGAATGCGATCCGCCGGGCCAACGAGTACCCGTTGGTATGGAGTCCGGATGAGGGCACCCCGATGAGCGCGTCTCCCGGCCGGATCGCCTTACCGTCAATCAACCGTTCGCGCGCGACGGCGCCGACGATGAATCCCGCGACGTCGTATTCGCCGGCGGCGTAGAAGTCGGGCATCTCCGCGGTTTCCCCTCCGAGCAGCGCGCACCCGTTGGCGCGGCAGGCGGAGGCCAGCCCCTCGACCACCTGCACGGCCACGTCCGGCTCCAGCCGGCCCGTGGCCAGATAGTCGAGGAAAAACAGCGGCTCCGCGCCCTGGACGAGGATGTCGTTGACACAATGATTGACGAGATCGATCCCAATCGTCCGGTGGACGCCGGTGAGAAACGCCAGCCGCAGCTTCGTGCCCACGCCGTCCGCGCTCGCGACGAGCACGGGATCGCTGATGCCGGCGGAGTCGAGTCGGAAAAGCCCGCCGAAGGACCCGATGTCGGAGAGGACGCCTTGGGTGAACGTGCCGCGCGCCATCGAGCGAATGCGCCGCACGACCTCGTTGCCGGCTTCGATGTCAACCCCGGCCTGCTTGTAATCCATACCTTCCTGTTCGCGGGGCCCCACCCCCGCTCACTCTCGCTCGGCGGCTCGGCTTCGCCTCGCTTTCCTCCGGCGCCTCGCTCGGGCCGCTGGCACCTCAGAATTCGAGCGTCTGGATGAGCGACTCAGCGATCTTCCGGGCCGGCGCGTTCGCCGGCGCCGCCCAGTACCCGCGGCGGACGGCGGCGTAAAAACGCTCTTCGTCGAGATCCTCTTCGAGCATGTCGAACGATTCACCCAGGAGCCGGATGACCGGTGTCGGATCGGATTGCGCCTCGAGGACCCTCAAGAAAAGCGCGGTATTGCGCAGCGCGACGGCGCCGAGTGCGAGCGCAATTGCCGCCCGGGCAGGATCGCGGCTCGGCACACCATTGACGATGAGCAGCGACGCGGCCTCTGTGTTCCCGGCCACGGCGAGCGCCGCGAGGCCGGAGGCCGACGCCCGCAGCAGATCCTGAAAGCCGTTGTTCTCCATGGAGAACTTCAGCGACTGCTCCAGGTAACCCATGTGCGACGAGCAATTCACACCCAGCAGACAGATCGCCGCGGCGATGGAGGGTTGCACCCCGCGGGGCGCCGTGCGCTGGAGCGACGCCAGCGTGTCGAGCGATTTCTTGTCGCCGATCTTGCCGATCGCCAGCACCGCATCGTCTTGAAGCGGACCGTCAAGCTTCGCGATCTCGGTGAGCCACGACAGCGCATACGCCCCTCTATAGTCGCCGACGGCCTCGATGACGGCGCTGCGGAAATAATCCTGCCCGCGCATCACCAGGCCGTTGAGCGCGTCGCGGACTCGGGCGTCTGCGGCATACGCAGCCAGCGAGCGGGTCAGCGCGGGCCGCACGAACTCCGACTCCTCTCGCGCCAGCGCGTCGAGCAATCGAGGCACCAGCTGCTGGTCCGCGCTGCGCTCGAAGTACGCATAGGCGACGGCGCGCAAGCGGTCGTTCGGGGACGACAGGACCTGGACCATGACGTCGCGCGTGCCCGGGTCGTTGAAGCCGGACAAGAGCACCAGCGATCGGAACTTCACGTAACCGTCGGCATGATTGGCGACGGCGTCGATCAAGGCAGGCGCGACGGTGGCTGCCGCCGCACGACGCAGCGCTCTCGCGGCCGCCATCCTCACGGGGAAGTCAACGGAACCGAGCTGGTCGAGCGCGGTCCGGATCTGGGTTGGGGTGAGCGGTGCTTCGCGCTGCGTCTCGGCGCGTGGCGCCGATCCGCGTGATCCGGCCGGCTGCTGAAATGCCGCGGGAGCGACCGAACCGACGACGACAACCGTGAACAGGAGGATCGCGCCGCGCATGGGCGTCAGTCGACGACCTTGAGCGCGAGCTGCAGGTACGCGTGCTCGTCGCGCGGAAACGCAACGGGGTACACGCCCGTGTAGCAGGACGTGCAGTAGGACTGCTGCCCGGTGCCCACGGCGGCGCGCAACCCGTCGAGGCTCAGGTACGAGAGCGAGTCGGCGCCGACGTACTTGCGGATTTCCTCGATGGTGTGGGTCGCCGCGATTAGTTCGGCGCGGCTCGGCGTATCGACGCCGTAAAAGCACGGCGAAATCGTCGGCGGGCAGCTGATGCGCAAGTGCACCTCGCTGGCGCCGGCGGCTTTGACCATCTTCACGATCTTGCGGCTCGTGGTGCCTCGCACGAGTGAGTCGTCCAACAGCACGACTCGCTTGCCTTCGAGGATGCTGCTGCGGACCGGGTTTAACTTCACTTTCACGCCGAAGTGACGGATGGACTGCTGCGGCTGAATGAACGTGCGGCCGACGTAGTGGTTGCGGATGAGTCCCATGCGAAGCGGGAGCTTCGCCTCCTCGGCGAACCCGGTCGCGGCACACACACCGGAGTCGGGGATCGGCACGACGACGTCCGCACCGGCCGGCGCCTCGCGCGCCAGCACACGCCCGAGCTCCGTGCGCACGTCGTTGACGCTGCGGCCGAAGACGTAGCTGTCGGGCCGGGCGAAGTACACGTGCTCGAACACGCACTGTGAAAGCGGGGCCGGCGGAAACGGCTTGATCGATCGGAGGCCGCCGTCGCTGATCACCAGCAATTCCCCCGGCTCGACGTCGCGCACGTAGGTCGCGCCAATCAGATCGAGCGCGCAGGTCTCCGAACACACGATCCACGCGTCGCCCAGCCGGCCGAGCGCGAGCGGCCGGAAGCCATTCGGATCGCGCACCGCGATGAGGCGATCCTTCGTGAGCAGCGCCAGCGAGAACGCGCCGCGGATCTGCGCGATGGAATCGATGAGGGCGTCTTCGATCGAGTGGGCCGGGGACCGCGCATAGAGATGCAGCAGCACTTCTGTATCGCTGCTCGTCTGGAAAATCGCGCCGGCTTTCACCAAATCATCGCGCAACTCGCGTGCGTTCACGAGATTGCCGTTGTGTGCGACGGCAATCTGTCCGTGCGCGCAGTCGATCAAAAACGGCTGGGCGTTGCTCACATGGCTTTGGCCGGCGGTCGAGTAACGCGTGTGGCCGATCGCCAGATGGCCCGGCAGCGCCTCGAGCGCGCGTTCGTCGAACGCGTCGGCCACATGACCCATCGCGCGCGACGCGAGCATCCGGTCGCCATCAGCCGTGGCGATGCCGGCGCTTTCCTGGCCCCGGTGCTGCAACGCGTACAGCCCCAAATACGTCAGGTTGGCCGCTTCGGGATTCCCGAAAATTCCGAAGACACCGCATTCGTCTTTGAATTTGTCCAGCATCTCTTGGTGAGCTGCCTCGCGCGTGCCGCGGTCGGCGTTCTTATCCGAGCGTTAACCGTGTCCGCCACGATAGCGTCCCGCGTTGGTGAGTACCATATTCTACGCCGCCCGGCCCTTGAAGTACCGCTCAATCGCGCCCGACCAGACCTGCTCGGCGTCGGCAACCGCCACATCCATGATGAGCGCACCGGCCATGCGCATGATGAGGCGCGACCCGCCGGTCCTTCCGATGACGAGCGCCGGCACCCCGGCTTCAGCCGCCAGCTGCAGCATCGTGTCCCGATCGGCGGGACGCACCGAGACGACCGCGCGGGACGCGGACTCACCGAACAGGGCAGCGATGAGGCCCATGGGCGCGGCAGGGCTGAAGCCCGACGCGGCGGCGTCCGGGACGCGCGGAATCTCGACGTCGAATCCAAGACCGCCTGTGTCGAACCCGCACTCGGCAAGCGTGACCGCCAGTCCGCCGTCGGAACAATCGTGCGCCGATCGCAACAGGCGCTCGCCCGCCGCACGACTCAGCAGGCCGATCAGGCGGCGCTCGCGATCGAGATCCAGCATCGGCGGCCGTCCCCGCACCATGTTGTGCAGCACTTTGAGGTACTCGCTGCCGCCCAGTTCGCCACGGCCCTCGCCAAGGAGCACAATCTCCTCGCCGTCGCCACGGAAAGCGCGCGCCACCACCTTCGAGGCATCGTCCAGGACGCCGACCACACCGATGATCGGCGTGGGATAGATCGCTTCACCGTTCGTCTCGTTATAGAGACTCACGTTGCCGCCGGTGATCGGCGCGTCGAGCGCGCGGCACGCCTCGGCGATCCCTTCGATGGCTTCCACGAGCTGCCACATGATCTCGGGACGCTCGGGATTGCCGAAATTGAGGCAGTTGGTCGCGCCTATTGGCGTGGCGCCGGCGCAGGCGACGTTACGCGCGGCCTCGGCGACGGCCAGCATCGCGCCGCGGCGGGGATCGAGGTAACAGTACCGGCCGTTTCCGTCCACGGACATTGCCAACGCCCGGGAGGTCCCTTTCACTCGGACGACGGCGGCACCCATTCCGGCCAGCACGATGGTGTTCGTCCTGACCATGTGATCGTACTGGCGGTAGACCCAGCGCTTGCTCGCGATCGTCGGCGATCCCAGAAGCTTCCGCAGCGCGTCCTGCGGCGCGACCGCCGGCAGGGATGCGGGGTCGAGCCCCTGCACGTCGTCCAGGTAGGCCGGGCGTGCGGTCGGACGGTCATAGACGGGCGCCGCGTCCACGAGCGCGCTGTTAGGGATTTCGGCGACGACGTTCCCGTGATCCTTCACGCGCATCAGCCCGTCGTCGGTGACCTCGCCGATGTGCGCGGCATGGAGGTCCCACTTCTCGAAAATCCGCTCGACTTCGGCTTCCCGGCCTTTTTTCACGACGAGCAGCATGCGCTCCTGCGATTCGGACAGCATGATCTCGTACGGCGTCATCCCGGTCTCGCGCTGAGGAACGTGCATGACGTCGATCTCGATACCGGCGCCACCCCGCGAACCCATCTCGCACGTCGAACAGGTCAGTCCCGCGGCTCCCATGTCCTGCACGCCGATGAGCGCGTCGGTTTGCATCAGCTCGAGGCAGGCTTCGAGCAGGAGCTTCTCCATGAACGGATCGCCCACCTGCACGGCGGGGCGTTTCTCCGCCGATTGCTCGTCGAACTCCGCCGACGCCATCGTTGCGCCGTGAATCCCGTCGCGGCCGGTTTTCGATCCGACGTAGTAGACGGGGTTGCCGATGCCTGACGCGCTGCCCTTGATCAGGGCGTCCGCACCCGCGATGCCAAGGCAGAACACGTTGACCAGCGGGTTCCCCGCGTACCGGTCGTCGAAGGCGATCTCGCCGCCAACCGTCGGAATGCCGATGCTGTTTCCGTAGCCCGCGATGCCGGCGACTACCCCTTCGACCGTGCGCCGGGTCCGCGCCGACTCCGGTCCGTCCATGTCGCCGAAGCGCAGCGAATTCATCAGGGCAATCGGGCGGGCGCCCATCGTAAAGATGTCGCGGATGATTCCGCCCACGCCCGTCGCGGCCCCCTGGTACGGTTCGATGAACGAGGGGTGATTGTGCGACTCGATCTTGAAGACCGCCGCCAGGCCGTCGCCGATATCGACCGCGCCGGCGTTTTCGCCCGGCCCCTGCAGGACGCGCGGTCCCTCGGTCGGCAGCTTGCGGAGGTGCACGCGCGAGCTCTTGTAACTGCAGTGCTCGGACCACATGACCGAGAAGATACCGAGCTCGGTCATCGTCGGCTCGCGTCCCAGCGAGGCGACGATGCGTTCGTATTCGTCCGGCTTCAGGCCGTGACGCTCGAGCACTGCGGAGTCGAGTGGGCTCATAAGGTCAGGCGGTTCGGACGGCGCTGTGGGTCGACAACTGGGACAGGACCGATTCGAAGAGCACGAGGCCGTCGGCGCTTCCGAGGGCTGCCTCGCACGCGCGTTCCGGATGCGGCATGAGGCCGACGACATTGCGCGCGGCGCTGCAGATCCCGGCGATTCCGTTCAGCGCGCCGTTCGGGTTTGCCGCATCGGTAATCTGCCCGCGCGTGTCGCAGTACCGGAAGATCACACGGCGCGACGCTTCGAGCTCCGTGACGTCCGCGGGCTCCGCGTAGTAGTTCCCTTCTCCGTGTGCGATGGGAATCCGCAGGATCTGCCCTGTCGTGGCGCGCGACGTAAAAGGCGTATCCGTCTGCTCGACGCGGATACATACGTGCTCGCAGTGGAATTTCAGATCGCGGTTGCGCAGCATCGCGCCAGGCAGCAGTCCCGCCTCGCACAGAATCTGAAACCCGTTACAGATGCCAAGGACGGGTCCGCCGCTGCGCGCGAATTCGGCAACGGCGGTCATGATCGGCGAAAACCTGGCGATCGCACCGGTCCGCAGATAGTCGCCGTGCGAAAAGCCGCCCGGCAGGACGACCACGTCCGCACCCTTCAGGCTCGTCTCTTTGTGCCAGACAAATTCCGCTTCCTGGCCGAGCACGTGCTTCGCGGCGTGATACGCGTCGTGATCGCAGTTCGATCCCGGAAAGACGACGATGCTGAAGTTCATTTAGTCCATTTGCGGTGGGGCTACACCCCCACCGCCCGCCAGCGCGCGCTTCCGCTCGCGACATTGTTTCGCGGCACTTTGCCGCTCAGTCCACGTTAGCTGCCAGCTTCGCCTCGACGGCTGGAAGCTACGACAGTGTCTGACGGCAGTGGCAACAGCTTGGACAATCAGATTGTTGGACTCTACGCGACAAGCGCGCTGACCTTA
>JANNHC010000326.1:0-5014 GCA_031404215.1 Acidobacteriota bacterium | reverse complement strand
GCCCTCGTCCATGTTGACGTCGAGGAGGTTCGCGCCGCCCCGGACCTGGTCAGCCGCGACGCTGACCGCTTCGGTATAGTTGCCGGCCTTGATCAACCGCGCGAACTTCGCCGAGCCCGTGACGTTGGTGCGCTCCCCGATCATCTGGAAGTTGCTGTCGGGACGGATGGTGAGGACTTCGAGTCCGGAGAACTGAGAAAAGTGATCCGCCTGCGAGAGCGCCTGCGGCCCCGGCGAGGCGCCGGAGGGAAGCGCCGAAGGCGGCGCCGAGCCGGAGCGCGTGGGCGTGGGGCCCCACGCGCAGTGAGAAACGCCGGCGTTCAGCCATGAATCGGCCGGCAGTGGTCTGGGCGCCAGGCCTTCGACTGCCTTCGCGGTGGCGGCGATGTGATCGGGAGTCGTCCCGCAGCAGCCGCCGAGGATATTGACGAACCCGCTCGAGGCGAAGTCGCCGAGCAGCGCCGCGGTTTCCTCCGGGCGCTCGTCGTACTCACCAAAGGCGTTGGGCAGCCCGGCGTTGGGGTAGCTGGTGACGTAACACTCAGCCAGGCGCGCCAGCTCGGCGAGGTACGGCCGCATGTCGCGCGCGCCGAGCGCGCAGTTGATGCCCACGCTGAACGGCCTGGCATGGCGGATGGCGACGTAGAACGCGTCCAGCGTCTGGCCCGACAGCGTGCGGCCGCTCCGGTCGGTGATGGTGACCGAGATCAGCAGCGGCAGACGGATGCCTGTTTCGTCGAAGACATTCTCAATCGCGACGAGCGCGGCCTTGGCGACGAGCGTGTCGAAGATGGTCTCCAGCAGAATGATGTGGCTGCCGCCGTCGATGAGTCCGCGGACTTGCGTCTCGTAGGCCGCGCGCATCTCGTCGAAGGTCGTGGCGCGATACGCCGGGTTGTTGACGTCGGGCGAAAAGGAGAGCGCGCGATTGGTCGGACCGATCGAGCCAGCGACGAAGCGCGGGCGATCGGCTGTCTTCGCCGACCACTCGTCGGCCGCGGCGCGCGCCAGACGCGCGCCCTCGAAGTTGATGTCGTAGACCGCGTCCTCGAGCGCGTAGTCTCCCTGCGCGATGACGGTGCCGCCGAACGTGTTCGTCTCGATGATGTCGGCGCCCGCCGCAAGGTACTCGTGGTGGATGGCGCTGATGACGTCGGGGCGCGTGAGGACGAGGATATCGCTGTCCCCCCTCAGGTCGCGTGAATGATTGGCGAAGCGCGTTCCGCGGAAATCCGCCTCGGTCAGCTTGTGCCGCTGGATCATTGTCCCCATCGCGCCGTCGAGGATCAGAATCCGCCGATCGAGCAGGTCGCGGAGGGTCTGGAAGAGATCAGCCATGGAGACCTTCATGTTTCTGTGGGGCGCGCGACGCGGGCTTGACGCCGGACGCGATGAGCACGGTAAACGGATCACCCGTGCGCCGGGCGCCGACGTTGACCTTGATGCCGCTGAATCCCGCGCCCTCTAGCAGCGCCGACAGCCCCTCACGCGTGAAGCCAAGCCAGTGGTCGCCGAGCCGATCGCGGACCCACGATTGGCCGTGCTCGCGCAGGTCGAGGATGAGTACTCGACCGCCCGGAACCAGGATGCGCGCAGCTTCGTGGATCGCCCGCGACGGGTCGCCGGCGTGGTGGAGCGCCTGCGAAAAGAGCGCGACGTCGATCGTCTCGTTGCGAATCGGCAGCTTCTCGAGCTCGCCCCGCTTCCACGTGACGTTCGACACGCGGCGGCGCGTCGCAAGCGCCCGTGCCCGCTTCAGGACCTCGGCCGATCGATCCACCGCGATCACGCGCGAGGCCCATCGGCTCGTCTCGACCGTCAGATACCCTTCCCCGCACCCGAGGTCGGCGACCTTGACGGGCGGGAGCAGGTGCCCGAGCGCGCGGGCCCACGCGGCCCAGCTTCGCCCCGGCACGAGTTGCCGCTCGTTGGTGTCGGGGCCCGCGTGGGTCTGGAAGTTTTCCTTCCGCAGGCGGCGGACCTCCTCGAGGCGGGCGTTGTCCGCGCGGCCGGTGTCCGTCGCGGATGCCCGCTCGAACTGGTCCTGGAGCAGGGTCCAGAGCGCCGCATGCCCGTTTGAGGCATCGCAAACGTCCGGCGCGATCCGGTAATACGTGAAACCGGCCTCACGGGCCTCGCTGACGAGCCCGCCTTCCTTCAGGAGGCCGAGGTGGCGCGACACACCCGACTGGGCGATGCCGAGAATGGCCGTCAATTCGGTGACGTTCATTCGATCGAGTGACAGAAGCCTCAGCAGGCGCAGCCGCGCGTCGTCGCCAAGCAGCCGGTACAGCGCGGGGGCATCGTGCATATCTATAAATCTATATTGATGTATCTGTGTTTGGCAAGCGAGACACCCGGTCCGGACACTACTGTTGTCCGGACACCCCTTGACAGGCGTCTCGGCTGCTGGCAGACTCCTGCGTTCCAAATCCTGCGAAGCTTGGAGCATTTGTGATGTCTCACAAAGCCGTCTGGTCTGCCTGACCTCTCCGCGCCGTCCGCTACGATTCCCAGGTCGAGAAGGAAGCGCTCGTGGACCTGACCGTGTATCCCAGCGATCGTCCGGTCGCCGCGCTTGTGCTCGCACACGGCGCCGGCGCGGGCCAGACGAGCCAGTTCCTCGTGCAGGCGGCGCGTGGATTGTCGGCCCGTGGCGTAACGACGGCGACGTTTGATTTTCTGTACATCACGGCGGGCCGAAAGGTTCCCGACCGCGCGCCCGTCCTCGAGCGCGCCTGGCGCGACGCGCTTCACGAGGCGCGGGCGCAGATCGGTGACTTGCCGTTCCTCATCGGGGGGAAGTCGATGGGCGGCCGGATCGCGTCACACGTGGCCTCCCAGGGAGGCGCCGGGCCGTTGGACGGCCTGGTTTTTCTGGGATACCCGCTGCATCCACCCGCCCGTCCCGATCAGCGCCGCGATGCACACCTGCCCGCCATCCAGGAACCGATGCTGTTTGTGCAGGGCAGCCGGGACACGTTTGGAACGGGAGAGGAGATCCGCGCGCTGATTCCCCTGCTTCAGCGAGCCACGCTGCACGAAATCGCCGGAGGCGATCACTCGTTCAAGGTCCCCGGCGGGGAGACACGGCGGGAGGAAATCTTCAACCAGATCCTCGATGCCGTCGTCGAGTGGATCAGACGTGCGGTTATGTCCGCGTGAGATCGTCGAGGAACTCGCCGGCCGCGCGGGCGACCTCCGCGTTCCAGTCGTGGGCGCCGTCGTAGACGAGCGGCCGGTGCGTCACGCCGCGGGCATTGAGCGCGGCGAGGTCGGCGTCAAATTTAGACTGGGTAAACCACTCGTCGCGTTCGCCGCGCGCGAAGAGCAGCCGCGGAAACGATCGTGCGGAATCGGCGAGCAATTCCGGCGGCACGTCGGCCCCGACGGCAATTATCCCGCTGGCCCGATCGCGCCCGAGGATGCCGGCGCGAAATGCCATCGCAACGCCCTGAGAGAATCCGGCGTACACGATCCGCGTCGATTGGTCGTGCGGCACTTCGTCGAGGACCGCGGCCACATACGCGAGGTTGTCGGCAATCGCGGCGTCGCGATCTTCCCGCGTCATCCAGCTCGCCACGACTTCTTCGGTGCGTCCCCGATAGAAGCGGTGAAGTCCCTGCACCGATACGAGCGTCCACGCTGACGCGCCGGGAACCGATTCGAGTCGCGTCATCTGAATGGCCGCGTTCTCCATGTAGCCGTGAAACCCGACCAGCACCCCCCGCGCCGCCGCCGCCCGAGCCGCCCGCACGAGAACCCGGCCATGCGTCACCGCCGGGATCAGCCGAACATCTCTGTCGTCAGTCATGTACCGCACCCCTGGCACCCCCCCCGACAACCTTTTGGCCCTTGCCCCCAGTGCCAACGATAGCCCAGGCTCTGCGTGAAAAACCCTCCTCCGTAACGGGTATAGTGAAGAGATGCGTCCTCGCGCCGTTTTCGATCCATCCGATGTCGCCGCACCCGGGCCGCCGCAGACTCGTGGCCGCCGGCGTGACGAAGTCCCCGATCGATTCAAGTGGAACCTTTCCGATATTTTTCCGAGCTGGGAAGCGTGGGAGGCGGGCTACAAGGAGCTCGAGGCGGGGATCGCAAAGTATGCCGGCCTCAAAGGTACCCTGGCTGGCGGTTCGCACAACCTGTTGAGCGCCTTCCGGCTATCTGAAGAGCTCGGCCAGCTCGCGTATCGCGTGTGGTACTACCCGTCGCTCCAGTACGACGAAGACCAGCGCGACAACGGAATCAGCGCGAAGCGCCAACAGGTCCAGATCTTGTTCGCTCGACTGGGCCAGGCTGAATCCTGGTTCAACCCGGAACTGCTGACCATTCCGCTCCAAACCGTTCGCGGATGGATGGACCAGTCCGAGGCGCTCCGGGTGTATCGCTTTGCCATCGAGAATCTCTACCGGCAGCAGGAACATGTGCTGGACGAAGCGGGCGAGAAGCTGATGTCACTCGCGAGCCGGCTCGCCTCGTCCCCGAACGACGCCTACTGGGCGCTCTCGACCGCCGACGCAAAGTTTCCGACGATCACGCTGTCCACCGGCGAGCAGGTGACGGTGTCGTACGGGCAGTACCGCGCGCTTCTTGCCACGCGGCGCGAGCAGGAAGATCGCGAGGCTGCGTTCCGCGCGCTCCACGAAACGTATCGCGCCTCGCTGAACACGTACGCGACGCTGTACAACGGCGTCTGCCAGCGGGATTGGTTCCAGGCCCGCGCCCGAGGCTACAGCAGCACGCTCGAGGCGGCGCTGCACGGCGACAACATCCCGACGTCGGTGGTCGAGAACCTGATCGAGACGACCCGCGCCGGGGTCGAGCCTCTGCGTCGATACCATCGGCTGCGCCGCCAGGCGCTCGGCGTGTCGTCGTACCAGGTCTACGACTTTTCCATTCCGCTCGTGACCTTCGACAAGAAGTACCACTACGACGAAGTGCTCGACTGGATCGTCTCCGCCGTGGCGCCGCTGGGATCCGAGTACCAGGCGCGCATGCGCGAAGGCTTCGC
>JANNHC010000325.1:0-10721 GCA_031404215.1 Acidobacteriota bacterium | reverse complement strand
TGACGGGCCGAGCTGGAGACGGTATGTGGCGTCGGGCGGGAGACTGTCGCGGGACGACTGGCGCCGCAACAACGTCGACAGCCTGGTGCACCAGGTTTACAGGGGGATCAAGGCGTCGAAGCCGTGGGTAAAGTTCGGAATTAGCCCGTTCGGTGTCTGGCGTCCCGGCTATCCGCCAACGATCGGAGGCCTGGATTCACTGTCGGCGATCGACCTCAGCGAGCGCGGTGACTACGAGGGACGGCTGGTGCGCTGGCTGGACGCCTGGATTGAAGTACATCTTCGCGATCATCGGAAGCCGGCGCCGAATCCAGCCGCGATCCCGGAGCAGCCGGGAGTCGACGTGTACGAGAGCGCGGCCGGTCCCCTTGAACAGGGGGCCCTTCGCATTCTCGCGGGGCCGGCGTTGCCGCAGCCTCGATTCGTGGATTGGGAAGGAACTCGATACCGTCTGGATTTTTCCTGGGCGGAGGCCACACGCCTTACGAGAGCGCTCGGCGAATCGCCGCGTCCTTCTCTGTCGTCAGCGCGGGCGGTCCTCCTTGTTGCGGACACGCTCGACGCGGCGGGGCTGACGCGAGAAGGATTGCAGGAGCAGGCGGACGCGCTTGCACGCGTCGCACGAGGCAACGGCGCTGACGAAGCGGCCGACGAGGTCCTCGACCGCCATCAGGACGCCTCGGCCGCGCTGCAGCGTGCCGCGCGCACCGGGGACGTCCGCGGCGGGGCGCGCCTCGCGCCGGAGCTTCGCCTGCTCGCCGACGATCTCCTGGGACGGGGCTTGATGGAGCTGGCGTATGCCGTGGCCCTCGGCGAGCGCGACGGTGTCTCGTTGTCCGCGCCCGATGCGGCCAGCCGTCACGAGTTCGGGTTGCGGACTCCTGTCTTGGGCCGCGCCGCCTCCTGGCGCCTTCCCTCGACCGGTACCGACGCCGCGCAGCGTTGGCACGTCGCCGGATCGCTGCTCGGACTGGATGTCGCGCTGGCCCGGTTTTCACTCGTCGGGCTCTCTTCGCGACCACCCCCGAGAAAACCGTCGCTGAACGACAACGACCGCCGCGTATTCATCGAGGCCGTGGCACTGGTCGAACCTGCGGCACTCACCGACGCCGATCGCGACTCGATCGTGGCGGCGATCAGACGGGGACGCGCGAAGCTCGAGGCGCTGCGCACGCCGGACGATGCAGTGGCGTTGGCCGGCGACATCGGTCTCAGCGCGCCGCGGGGCACGCTGTTGGCCTGGATGGTGACGCACGAACCCGGGCGCGTGGCGTTCTTCCTGTCACCGGGCGAGCTGCTCCGGCTCGGGCGCGAGAACGCGCGGGTCGGCGCACTGGACGCGTGGGGCGCGCCGGGCGGGGCGCGCCTCGGGTGCCTCTGCCTGCACGTCGTCGAGGGGCGGCCGTGGGAAACATTCGCCGGCCGGTGGTCGGGCATGATGGCCAGCGCGTTTTCCGACCTGAATTTCCGTCTGGCGGAGCTGTTGGCGGAGCTGCACATGCCTGCGCCGCTTCTGGGTCCGGTGCTGAGGTCGGCGACGCTGGATTTCGTCAACACTGCCGGTTCACGGGACCAGGACGATCGGCGCGGCCTCGTCGAATTCGTGCAGGCGTTGCGCAGCGACCGGATGGAACAGTATCTTGCGCTCCTGACAACCGACGGGCCGCTCGTGCCGATCGGAGAGGCCCCGAAGGCGAGAGTTCCCGGCACGGTCGGAGCCGCTGGACAGCTCGAGAGGTCACCTCGATGAAGGCCTTGTGGTGCAACACACTTGCCGGGGCTGCCGCCGCGACCCTAACGGTCAGCGCCTGGCAGGCGCCCGGGATTCGAATTGCGTCGCCGCTCGGCGAGACCGTGGTCAGCGGTCCGACACGACTGGAAGCCGTCATCGAACCGTTCGACCTGCTGGCATCAGTGAGTACGGTCACCTTTACCGTGGATGGGCGCCTCGCCTGCACCATCGAGCAGCGGCCGTTTGCCTGCACGTGGGACGCCGGCGATGTCGTGCGGGGACATCACGTGCGCGCCGTGGCTGTTCTGGCTGACGGGCGCCGATTGATCGCGAACGTGCGCACCAAGGATCTGGGCTATACCGAGCGCGTGCGGACCGACGCGGTCCTGGTGCCCGTGATGGTCACCCGCGGCGGACAGTTCGTTCGCGGGCTAAAGCAGCAGGATTTCGAGATCTCCGAGGACGGCGTGAAGCAGTCCGTCGCGAGCGTCGTCAGCGACGATGCGCCGCTGAATCTCGTGCTCGCGATTGACGTCAGCGGCAGCATGGAGGGCTCGCTCGAACAGGTCAAGTCCGCGGTCAAGCAGCTCCTGGCCAAGCTGCGGCCCGGCGACGGGGCCACGCTCATCGGCTTCAACGACACGATGTTCCTGGCGACCGAGCGGGAGAAGGATCAGCAGACGCGCGAGCGTGCCGTCGATCTTCTGAGTGCGTGGGGAGGCACGGCGCTGTACGACGCCACGGTGCGCGCGATCGACCTCGTCAGCCGTGACTGGGGCCGCAAGGGCATCGTCATTTTTTCTGACGGAGACGACCGGAACAGCATCACGCACCGGGACGCCGCGACGGCGCGTGTGCAGGCGAGCGACGCGATGCTGTTCGCCGTGGGATTTGGGGGCGGCGCGACGGTGCCTAACCTGCGAAGCCGGCTCGAGGGCTACGCGAAGGCGACGGGCGGCCGCGCGTTCTTTCCGCAGCGCGCCCAGGAACTCGACGAGGTGTTCGGACAGATTGTGACGGAGCTGGCAAATCAATACGTCTTGTCCTACACGTCAACGAACCTCAAGCAGGACAATAGCTGGCGCGATATCAAGGTGCGCGTGCGAAGGGGCGGGTACGAGGTCAGGGCACGAGACGGATACCGGTCACACGGACCGCATCGGGCGGAGAGGTAGTCATGCAGGTACGAAGCATTCTCGCCATCGCCGCGGCAGCGACCACGCTCATCGCGGGCGGAGGCGCCGTGCTGTCGGGGCAACAGACCCGTCCCGATCAGCCGCCCGCATTCCGCACGGGGATCGAGGTCGTCAGCGTCGACGTCGGGGTGGTCGATAAACAGGGTCAGCCTCTGCATGGCCTCGTCCCCACGGACTTCATCGTCACCGTCGGCGGGCAGCCGCGCCGCGTCGTCACGGCCGAATTCGTTGACCGGACCGCCGAACGGCCCACGACGGTTGGGGCGCCCGACATCGCCGCCGTCAGCACGAATGAAGGGGGCGGCGTGGGCCGCCTGTTCGTGTTCATCGTCGATCAGAACACGCTCGACCTGGGAAACGCGCGGCGCGTCGCCAGCGCCGCCGCGCCGTTCTTCGATCGGCTCACCTTCGCGGATCGTTCCGCGCTGATGCTCATGCCGCTCGGTCCCAACGTCCCGTTCACGTGGGCGCACACTCGCGTGCAACAGCAACTTTCGCGAGTCTCCGGAATGGGCAGGCAGGCGTCAGGCTGGGAGTTCGGGAGCCTGTCCGAAGCACGCGACATCAGCACCAGGAACCCGATCGCCCTGCGCAGCATCGAGGAGCGCGAATGCCGGGGATCGTCCATCTCTGCCGGGGGCCTCGGCTCGAGTCCGGCCGGTCCCCCGTCCGGCGGCGCGACACCACCGGCGGGACCGGCGTCTCCGACCGGCGGAGGTACTCCGCCCGGAGGTGAGACCGGAGGGACGGGCACGGCACCACCGACTGCCGGCCCGCCAGCTGGTGCCACCTCTGGCCCCACACGCAGTCCGGGCGGCCTTGGCGGGTTCGGCCTGAACGCGTGCTCGCGCGACATCCAGATGCAGGCGGACAGCGCCTGGCGCTCCGCGCAAATGAATTCGCTCGCCAGCCTCGGCGCGCTGCGTCAGTTTTTGGAGGTGCTCGGGCGCGTCCGCGGCGACAAGACGGTCATCCTCATCTCGGGAGGCTGGCCCCTCGAAGAGCGCGAGGAGAACTCGCTGGTGTCGATGGTCGCCGCCGACGCGGCGGCGGCGCGCGCCAGCATTTTCTCCATTTTCGTTCCGTCGTCGCCCTTCTCGGCGGAACGCCGGATGATGACCTCGACGCCCATGGCGGACAACTACCTGCACCTGGGGCCGCTCGAAACGCTGTCAGCGATGACCGGAGGCGCCTCGTTCCGTGCGGAAGTCGGCGCGGAGCGCATCTTCGAGCAACTCGGCCGCGAGATGGCCGGATACTACCGCATCGGCGTCGAGAAAGACCCGGCCGACGCCGACGGCAAGAACCGGCGCATGAAGGTGCAGGTGTCGCGAAGCGGCGTGAACGTACGCGCACGTGAGGTCTTCGATGTGCGGTCGTATGAGGATCGCGATTGGGCGGCACGACTGGCGTCGGCGATCGACGGACCGGTGCCCGCCACGGGCGTGGGGCTTCGTGTGACGAGTTATCTCTCTGCGGATCCCGACACTGGCGCGCACCGCCGGTTGCTCCTCTCGGGAGAGATTTCACGCGCCCAGCGCGGCGAGGCGACGGTTCGGGTGCTCGTGAGCGATCTGCAAGGCACGAAGGTCACCTCGGGCGAGGTGCCACTCATGCACACGGGCGAGGACACGATGCCGTTCTCGACGAACATCGCCGTGCCCCCGGGCAACTACATCGTCCGCGTCGGCGTCATCGACAGCGCGGGGCATGTCGGTTCCGTGGACCACCGCGTGGACGTGCGCGACGTGCCGGTCGGACCGCTCTCTGCCACGGGCCCGCTGCTCGTCCGGGTCCCGGCCGGCGGCGCTGATGCGCGCCTCGCGCTCGACAGTGCCCGTCAGAACGAGCGGCTGGCGCTCGAGGTCGACCTCGAAGGTGACACGGCCCGCCTCGACGGAACGGACGTGCAGTTCGAGATCGCCGCCACCACGGACGGCCCCGCGCTCATTCACACCCCGGCGGTGCTGTCACGCAGCGCACGCGATGGCTTCATGCTCGCGCAGGGAGCGGTGGATCTGCGTGTCCTTCCGCCCGGGAGCTACATCGCCCGCGCGAAGATCAAAGCCGGCGCAGAGCCACTCGGAGAGGTGCGCCGAGCGTTTACGGTCCTCGACTCGCCACGTCTTGTCGTGGAAGCCGGCAACGCATCGGGCGTTGACGCCGGGCGCACAGCCACATCCCGGCATGCTGCGCGCCTCCCGGCCGTGGCCGTTGCGCCCTTCGCCCTCGAACAGGTGCTGTCGGCGCCGGTCCTTCACGCGTTCCTCGATCGGGTGGCGGCGAGGCCTGATGCGTCGTCGCCGGCCGTGCGTGAGCTTCTCGACCGCGCACGCAGCACCGGACTCGAAGGATTGGCGGTCACCGATGCGCAGGCCGGCGCTCCCGTCGGCGCATTCCTCAAAGGACTGGCGCTGCTCGCGGAGAACAAGCTCGAACCGGCGGCCGCCTCCTTCCGGAGCGCCATGCGGACCTCGGCGGATTTCTATCCGGCCATGGTGTACCTGGGTGCGTGCTATGCCGCGGGCGGAAACGACAAGGAAGCCGCCGGTGCCTGGCGAACGGCGCTCATCCGGGAAGGCAATACGGTCGCGGTCCATGCCATGCTCGCCGACGCGTTTCTGCGCCAGGGCAGAGGTGACCTCGCGGTCGCCGATCTCACCGACGCCCGCGCCCGCTGGCCCGCGGACGAGGGATTGAACCGGCGCTTCGTCGTCGCGGCGCTGCAAGCCGGTCGACACACCGATGGCCTGCAGGCGCTCGACGACCTCGTCGCAAAGAAGGCGGACGACGAGCCGTCCCTCGCCCTTGCCCTGCTGGTGCTGTACGAGGCCTTCGAGAGCCGAGAGCCGATCGAGAGCATCGATCGGGATCGCGCGCGGATGGTGCGCTATGCCGACTCGTACCGCGCTCGCGGCGGCCCGTCGCTCGCGCTGATTGACACGTGGGTCGATGTGGCGACTCGAAAGAACTGATCGAACCGCCGTTGGCTCCCTTGGAAGCCCGCCCGCTCCTGACCGACCGCCCTATCGTTTCGCGAGGTCCCGGTAACTCGTCAGCCTGATGCCGCGCCGCGCGATCACGTCCTTCACTTTCGGGCTTGTCCAGGCTTCGAGCACGGCGCTGCGATCCGAGGCGACCCACTCGTATCCCCGGTGGCCGTACGCGCGCATCTCGGGATCATCTGTCGCGGCGTGGTCGATGTGTTCCCACAAGCCGGGTCCGAGCGTCTCCAGCTTCGCCGCCAGTTTCTCCGCCTTGACCGCGCCGGTGTCCTTGCTCTCGTAAACGCCGCGGAGCCACTGAATCCCCACGTCACTTGGAACCAGGAGTCCGTACTCCTTGCTCAAGCGAGCCACGAGATCCGCCACCTCCGGCGAGACTGACGTAAAGCCCATGTGGTTCCACGTGTAGGTGACCTGCGGCAGATGCCGCTTGGCCATGTCCAACTGCGCACGCAGTTCACGTTCAATCTCGGCGACCTTCCAGGCGCTTTCCTTGATGCTCGTCTTCGGCGCAAACCCCGCGCGCGGCTGCACGATCGGAAAGAAATAACCATCCGCGTCCACAATCGAGGGCGCGGACGTGAGCGGCCGCCACTTGACGCTCTCCCACTCACTCGTGAGCGCCAGATGCACGCCCACATCCAGTCCGGGATTCTCGTTCACCAGCCGGACGGCCTCTGGAAACCACGGTCCAGTCACGATGACATTCGTCGTCGTCAGGACGCCACGCTTGTGCGCGTCGATCGTCGCGACGTTGATCCCGTGCGCCGCGCCCATGTCGTCGCCTTTGACGATGAGACGGATCTCGGTGGACGGGGGTTGAAGCGCCAGGAGGCCAAGCAGGACGACGAGGCTGGTTCGCATAGGGGGAGTGTAAACCGCACTCCTGGCACTCGCAAAGCTCGTACAATCTATCGATGCAGGACCTTCGACTGGCGTTCCGGACTCTGCTGCGGCGGCCTTCGTTCTCCGTCATTGCCATCCTCACCCTCGCGCTCGGCATTGGCGCCAACGCGGCGGTGTTCACCGTGTCGAAGGCCGTCCTGCTGGCTCCGCTTCCCTACGACAATCCAGACGATGTGGTGGTGCTCAACGAGACCACGCCGCAATTTCCGAGCGTGTCGGTCACTCGTTACAACTACGAAGACTGGCGAGACCGAGCCATGTCGTTCTCGGCCATGGCGGCGTTCCGCCCGACGAACCTGACGCTCACGGGTCTGGGCGATCCGGAGCGGGTACCCGCCAAGATGATCACGGCGACGCTCCTGCCGCTGCTCGGTGTCGCCATCGAGCACGGCCGTAATTTCGTCGCTCGGGATGATCGGCCTGACGCCGAGGATGTGGCGACTCTGAGCGCCGGCTTCGCGCAACGCCGATTTCCCGGCGAAGAACCGGCAGGCCGGACGCTGCAATTCGATCACCGGCCCTACATGGTCGTCGGCGTCCTGCCGGCAGGATTCGAGCTGTTTCAGCCGGCTGACGTCTACGTGCCGTTCGGCCCCTGGGCGGCCACACTTCCCGAGGATCGCGGGTGGCATCCGGGTATTTTCCCGATCGCGCGGCTCAAGGAAGGCGTGACGCTCGAGCAGGCGCGCGGCGACATGGAAACGATTTCGCAACAACTGGAGGCGCAGTACCCGGACTCCAACAAGAACGTGCGCACACTCGTCACCCGCGCGCAGGACCAGCTGGTTCAGAACGTCCGCCCCGCGCTGCTTCTGTTAACGGGCGCCGTCGCGCTCGTGCTGCTCATCGCGTGCGCGAACGTCGCCAACCTCCTGCTCGCGCGCGCGGTCGATCGCCAGAAGGAAATCGCCGTCCGGCTCGCCCTCGGCGCCAGTCGGCTGCGCATCGTGCGCCAGCTGATCGTGGAAAGTCTCGTGCTCGCGTGCATGGGCGCGGCGGCCGGACTGCTTGTCACATCGTGGGCCGTTTCCTACCTGACGAGCACCGCGGTGGCGGCCCTGCCGAGGGCCCAGAACGTCGCCATCGACTGGCCGGTCGTGTGCTTCGCCCTGGCCCTGGCGGCAGTCACGGGCCTCGTGTTCGGCCTCGTGCCGGCGGTGCACGCCACACAGGTCCCCATACGGGCCTCGTTGAATGAGGAGAGCCGGGGTGGCTCCGGCAGCACGCGCCAGCGAAAGATCCGATCGGCGCTCGTTGTGGCTGAAATCGGTCTCGCGCTCGTGCTCCTGGTGGGCGCCGGCCTGCTGCTGCGCAGCTTTTCGGCGCTGACGCGCGTGCCGACGGGATTCAACACGGCGAACCTGCTGGTCGTGAATCTGCCGCTCTCCTCACCGAAGTACGAGGACTCTGTCGTGCGCACGTCGGTCATCGAGCAGATCGTCGAACGCGTGCGCGCGCTGCCCGGCGTCAGCGGCGCCGCCATGACCACGACATTACCCATGGCCGGCGCCGGCATGACGATTCATTTCAACCGCGCCGCGCACCCACCCAAGGGGCCGGACGATTACGTCATGGCGGGCTACCGCGCGGTGACACCCGAGTATCTGGTCACGCTCGGCGTGCCACTTCGAAAGGGACGAATGCTGTCCTGGCCGGATCGCGAGGGCGCGCCGCGAGTTGTCGTGATCAATGAGTCCATGGCGCAGCAGTTTTTTCCCGATCGCGACCCGCTGGGCCAGCGAATTCAGCTCGGCACCGAGCCCTCGCCGGATCTCCAGACCCTCGAGGTCATCGGCGTCGTGGGTGACGTGAAGCAATCGTTCGAGGCCGGCTCGATGGCCGAGATGTTCGTGCCCTACGGCCAGCATCCCGATGCGATCCTAACGCCTGGATACCTCAACACAGCCCTGGTCGTTCGGACCGTCGGCGATCCAGCAGCCCTGACATCGTCGGTGCGGGCCGCCGTCCTCGAGATCGACCCCGGGCAACCCCTCGTCAACGTGAAGACGATGGAAGGGGCGATGGCGGGCACCGTGGCGCAGCCGCGTTTGCAGATGACGCTGCTGTTGATCTTTGCCAGCCTCGCGGTCGCGCTCGCGGCGGTGGGTGTCTACGGCGTCATGGCCTGCACCGTCTCGCAGCGTGTCCCCGAGATTGGGGTGCGCATCGCCTTGGGGGCGTCGCCGAACCAGGTCGTCGCGATGGTGGTGTGGCAGGGCGCGCAACTCGCGCTGATGGGGGTCGTGCTCGGCCTCATAGCGGCCGCGCTCGCGGCCGGCGCCATGCAAGGTTTGCTGTTCGACGTGAAACGCCTCGATCCGCTGACCTTCGCGATCGCACCGGTGGTGCTCGCGGTCGCCGCGCTGCTGGCCAGCTACATTCCCGCGCGGCGCGCGGCCCGCATTTCCCCGATCGTAGCGTTCGGGCGGTAGCCGTCCTTCACAAAACGTCACACCTTGACGCATGGCCCGGCGTCCATGGGGCACTGCCGCCATTCACATGGCTGGGAAACCCTGAGCCCGTGTTATCATCCATACCTCCCCACACTGGACCGTCCGGCTCCCCGAAACATACGGATGCTGCCGCGTCGCGAGCACGCGAGGCGCACCTGGCATTTCGTCATAGAGAGACACAGCATGAACGCATTCCTGAAACGATCGCTGCTTGCGGTGACGGTGCTCGGTCTGGCGGGAGAAATGGCCGTCCGCGCGCAGGCGCCGGCAGACCGGGCCCCGAAGGCGTTTCGCAGTTCAGTGGACCTGGTGAGCATCCAGGCATCCGTACGCGATAAGCACGGACGCCCTGTGCCGGGTCTCACCACGACGGATTTCGAAGTCCGGGACAACGGTCAGCCGAGATCGATCCTGTCGCTTCGCTCGGATCGGCGGTCGCCGGTCAGCCTGGCCGTCCTCGTGGACATGAGCGGCAGTATGCGGGTCGGCGCCAAGATCGCAATGGCGCGGCAGTCGTTCGACTCGATTCTGTCCCAGTTGCGCGACGGGGAGGATGAGCTCGCGGTGTTCACGTTTGATTCGCGGTTGCACGAACGCCAGTCCTTCACCACGAGCGTCGGACGGCTGAAAGGCGCCCTCGACCAGTTCGACGCGTTCGGCGCCACTTCGTTGTACGACGCGACGGCCGCCACGGCCCGCCGCCTCGCGGAACGATCCGCCACGCACAAGGCAATCATCATTCTGACTGATGGAATCGACACCAGCAGCACGTTGACCGCGTCGGAAGTGTCCGGCCTGGCCAGCTCGATCGACGTCCCGGTGTACATCGTCGCGACGGTGGCGAATCCCGACCGTGTCGCGTTGATGGAGGCCGGAGAGCGATCGACCCCCTCCGATGGAGCCGACTTGCGCGACCTGGCGGAGTGGACCGGCGGCCACCTGGTCTTCGCGAGCAGTCTGGCGGAGACCGCCGTGGCCGCGTCCCGCCTGCTCGATGAACTGCGGCAGCAGTACGTCCTTGCCATCGAGGCGGCGTCCGCGCCTGAATGGCGCCGGCTGGAGGTTCGTGTCAAGCGCGCATCCGCGAGCGTCAAGGCCCGAAGCGGCTACTTCGGCGGGTAACTGCAGGGCGATCGCTTCGGTCGGCCGATGCTCCGGTCAGGGCGCCAGCCCCACGACCAGGCTTGGACTGTCATGACCGCCGCGGCAATCTGGTCCGGACTGTGGGCGGGAGTTTCGGCTCACCTTTCGCGCACGTCTGATTCAGGACTGACCCCCCGCGACCGAAGGTACCTCCTACGGATCCATTTGATGTAGTCACTCCGCGCGGTCACGCGGTAGTATCGGCACGATTCCAAGGCCCCCCGAAGCTACTTCAAGAAAAAGAGGACGCCGTGAGACTACGTTTGCTGCTGCTGGCCTGCTGCCT
>JANNHC010000324.1:0-19493 GCA_031404215.1 Acidobacteriota bacterium | reverse complement strand
CCTTCGCGCGGAGCATCTCGCCGAGGCGCTTCAGTTCAGGGGGGAGTAGAACGCTCTGCGCGATCACGCGCGAAGGACGATCTCGCGCAGAGATCGCTGAGAGCGCCGAGGAAACCGATTCGGCGCTTCGCCAACGCCGGCCTCAAGGCCGGAGAACAGGAGGTCTCGAAACTCACAGAAACAAGCAGCGACCGATTTCCCGCTGTTTGTTTCTGCGGGTCTCGATACCTCCTGCCCGCGCAAGGCGCGGGTTGGCGAAACGCCCGCGACCGCTTGCCTGTTTTCTCCGCGCTCCTTGGCGTCCTCTGCGTGAAACTCGTCGTGACTGTGGAGGCTGCGGGACTATTACTGCTTCTCCGCGAGCGCCTTCCGCGCTTCGTCGGCGCCGTTGAAATCGGCCTTCAGCGCGAGGGCGCGCTTGAGGGCCGCTCGCCCCTGCACCTTGTTGCCGTCCTTGAGCTGCGCCAGTCCGAGGTGGTAGTGGTAGACCGGGTTGTCTGGCGCTTTCGAAACCGCGCGTTCGAACGACGCGATCGCATGCTGCGCGAGGCCTTTGCGATAGTAGACCCAGCCCAGCGTATCCTCGGACTCCGGCCTCTTCAATTGTTCCTGCGCGACGGCCGCGAGCTTCAGCGCTTCCTCGAGCCGGCCGGACTCGGCATAGATCCACGCCAGGTTGTTCGCCGCGACCCCGGCCCTCGGATCGTCTGCAAGCACGCGCTCGTATTGCTGGCGAGCGGCGTTGTGATCCCCTCGCGCTTCGTGGATCATGGCCACGAGCGTGAGCGGGCCGGCCGGGCGCTTCGAACGCTGCGCCAGCGCCTGGTAGTCGGTCAGCGCGCGATTGAGTTGTCCCTGCGACATGGCGATGCGACCGAGCAAGTCGTAGGCGTCGAGCTGCGACGGATCCGACGTCACCAGCCCGCGCAACAATTGCTCCGCGTCCCCGGTGCTCCCCGAGGCCAAAGCCACCCGGGCCTGGAGGATCTTCAGCCGGGCATCGTCGGGCGAATGCTGCTGCCACTCCGCAACCCGCTGGCGCGCACCGTCGAAGTTACGCTCCACGAGATCGACGGTGACCAGGCCGACCCTGGCATCGTACGACGCGGGGCCGAAGCGCAGCGCCTGTTCGAAGGACGACCGCGCAGCCGGGATCTGATTGCGCTGGAGGGCGAGCCACCCCATCTCGAGATGCAGAGGTGCGGACTCCGGTTTGCGCGAGATGCGCGCGGCGAGCTCTCGTTCGGCGCGCGGCAGGTCCCCCTGCGCCCGCAGGCTGCGCGCCATCAGCACGGCAGCCTCCGGATCATCGGGACGCTCGCGGGCGACCTCTTCGGCCGAGTGCAGGGCGCCGGCGGTTTCCCCGCGCGCGAGTTGCAGCCGCGCGAGCTGGAGACGTGCGGCCCCGGCGCGCGGGTTGAGCTTCAGTACGCTTTCAAAAGCCTGCTCCGCCGCGACGGTGTCCTGCCGCGCCATCGCGGTGAGCCCGAGCGCGTATTGCGCCGCGGGGGAGCCCGCGGCGAGCTTTACGGCTTCCTGCGCCTGGACCGCTGCGTCGTCAGCCTTGCCGTCCGCGAGCAGCATCCGCGCCTTCGCAATCCGTGTCTCCTCGTTCCGCGGCTTCTCGCGAATGAGGTCGTCGAGAATCTGGTGCGCCTCAACCTTGCGTCCCGCCGCGTACTCGATGCCGGCAATGCGCAGCCGGGCCGCCCGGGCATCCGTCTTGTCCCCGCCCGTCTCCACCGTGCGAAGGACCGACATCGCACGCTCTCGATTCCCGAGGCCCGCGTAGTAGTCGGCGAGCGCAAGCTGACCGCCAGGCTCGGACGAGAGGGCATTGAAATGCGGTTCCGCCTGCGGGGCGCGGCGGGTAGAGACGTATAGGAGGGCCAGGGCGCGGTGGACCCCCGGGCTCTTCCCGTCGATCGTCAGTGCCGACTGAAGGGTCTGCTCCGCGGCGGTTGTATCGCCGCTCGCCCACTGGTAATTGGCCAGCGCGAGCCGCGCGTCGGTCGAACGCGGCGCCAGATCGACAGCCTTCCGGAAGGCGTCTCCGGCGCGCTCGCGCGTCCCACCCAGAAACTGTGCGGCTCCAAGCGCCGTCCACGCCGGCGCGTATGACGGATCGAGACCGATCGCCTGTTCGATCTGCGTGATGGCCTTGCCCGTCTCGTTGAGGCCGGCGAGGGCGTTGCCGAGGAGAATATGCACGGGGGCGCTCTCGGGCGCCGCCTTCAGGGCAAGCTCCGCGCGGGTCCGCGCGGCCTCGAATTCCCCGGCGCCGAGCAGCAGCGTCCCTGCCTGAAGCTGCGCCTCGATATTCGACGGGTCGAGATCGCCCGCGCGCGCATACGCGCGATACGCGTTCACGGGATCTGCCTGCGCGTCGTACGCCTTTGCCAGCTTGAAGTGCGCTTCGGCCCAGTCGGGCTTCGCCTGGACAGCCCTCTTGTATTCGATCAGCGCCTGCTTGGGCTGCTGTTTGGCCGTATAGGCGTCTCCGCTGGCGACATACTTTCGCGCCTTGACCTGCGGATCGCGGGAGCACCCGGCGGCGAGGACCGCGGCGACGGCCAGCGCGGCAAGCAAAGGTCGTGGCAAATATTTCATGGCAGGTGCCTGTCGAGATGCGGAAACACGAGCGCGGCAAACGCGGCGAGTTCGGCCTTCGCGGCCTCCGCCGTGGAAACAACGGGCGTGATCAGGCGGACCAGGCCGCCATTCGTCCGATGGAGACGCGCGGCATCAAGCATCAGGAGCGCCTTGTTGGCGTACTCGCTCGCAATCACACGGCCACGGCCTTGATACCAATAGAACACCACCTGACGGTCCAGCCCCTTCTGAATCACAAACTGATTGACGGAGATGGTCCTCTCGCCGACGCGCACATTCGCGACGTCCGTTTCGACGGGATGCCATCCCGCGCCCGGCAGGCAGTTCTGCGGCGAATGAATCGTGTCCCCCTGGCGCTGCGACGCGTAATACCCGACGTACACACCGACCGCCGCGGATCCCTGGTGCCCGTACTCCCGGCTGACGTAATCGTCCACACCCAGCTGCGCAAGCACGTCGTCTTCGAGCGGCGCGGCTTCGTGGCCCTGCCACTCGCCAATGGCAAGCGGCAACGCGGCAAGCGGCGCGCGCGGCACGACCGTCTCGGCCGATCCGGCACGGGATCCATAGACGCCAGCCGCCAGGAGGAGTGCGAGGACGATGGCGGCACGCGTGAGCATCATGCCTCCGCTGCGCGTTGCGGCCCGACCACGGCCGGTGACCTCGACGGCTGACGCAGGGCAATGGCGCGCTGAACGGCCAGCAGTCCCGCGAGGGCCACGACGAACATCAGCCAGCCCGAAAAGGTGTGAAAGAAGCCGTCCGCGGCCGCCGGGCTCACGAGTTCCGACGCGAGGCCTGTGCCCGCGACGCGCGCGGCGTTGGCCACGATCGCGATCGGAACCGCGGCCAGCGCGATGATGACCCGTGCCCCGACCCTTCGTTCAGTGAAATATCCCAGCACGATGCCCAGCATCACGAGCGAGACGAGCGAGCGGATCCCGCTGCAGGCTTCCGCGACTTCGAGGGAGCGCGTCGGCAACTGGAGGACATTCCCTTCCCGAAGCACCGGAATTCCCGCCAGCGCCAGCACCACTTCACCCGTGCGCGACGCCAGAAGCTGGAGCGGAAACGCAATCTGGTTGAAGACGATCGCCGGCAACGGGATCATCAATAGAAGAAACGCGATCGGAAACGCCAGAATGCGGAAGTGATCGCGTCCCCATACGAACAGCGTGATGCCGGCCAGCACCCCGACAAGCGATACGCGCGTGAGGAACAGCTCGGCGCCAAGAAGACCCGCCAGCAGCAGCACAAGGCTCGCCGCAACGACCCCGAGCCCCAGGACGCTGGGCCGGCGCGGGGCCACCGCGAGTGCCGAACGGCGCTCCCAGACGAAGAAGCACGCGAGAGGCAGAACGAAAAACCCGTGCGAGTAATTGTCGTGGGCGGCGCCCGCCCCCCGTCGCGCCCCCCCCCCCCCACCAACCACATCACCCCTATCCCAAAAAACACCAACCCCCGGCTTTTTCTTGCGCCCCCCCCCCCCCCCGGCCCGCCCCCCCACGACAGCACACCGCCGTACAGCCAGAGCACACCCGCCGTGAGCAGACACGCAACGACAAGCGTGCGGGTGCGAAGCGGCGTCATCTTCACGCGTGCTTATTCATGGGCCGCCGCGCGGCCGCCATCATGCGCCGCGAGGCAACTTGTATCATGCGCCGCTGCGCGGCGGCGACGACGAGCCGCCGCAATGCCCGCGAGCCCCGTGCCAAGCAGGATCAGCGACGCCGGTTCCGGCACGGCGGCCTGATCCGCGCCGTTCGCGCTGAGACGCACCAGAAAACCGCGGGCGCCCAGTCGATCCCGAAGGCCAAACGTGAGGCGCGCGGTGCCCACGCCGAGTCCGGTGAACATCAGGACATCGCCGCGGTTCGTCATTTCATCCGCCGTCACCGAGGCCGAGCCGCCCGCGAAGTGCGCGCTCCGTTCGAGCGCCGAACCCTGCGCGAAGCTGAAGCCGTCCCTATCGTTGGATGTCGAGTACCCATCGGTCACGTACGAAGGACGACCCGCTGGATCCATCCCGTCGTCTCCATCGAGCGGGTCCAGTATTTCGGCACGGAGGGTGTCCCACCCGCTGATGCCGGAGAGGGCAAACGACACGGCATAATCCGACCCGGCTCTCAGCCCGTCGATCAGAAAGGTCGCCGACGACGATGCCGTGGGGAGTGTGAGGGTACCAAGGTCAAGTGAGAACCAGCCGGTGCTCGGAGCGGGTACTCCCGGACTGAACCCACCGGTGCTCGAGTGCAGGCCAATCGTGACCGGCTCAGCCTGCGCGGCCGCAGGCAGGAGCGCAGCCAGCGCCAGAACCAGCGACAGTCTTTTCATGCGAGTGTGCCTCCGTTACGCGTTCGCAGGGCGCTTCCTGCCGGATCCGAGCGCCCATCGCGCGGGCGCGGCGTCTCCTCCGGCGTGAGACGCGCGTGAACCGTCTAGGCCGTCAACCGGCGCAGCGCGCCTCCCAGAGCGATCAGGGCACTGCCCGATAGAAGGAGCGTGATCGGCTCGTCGGCCTGTGCGGTTTGTGAGACAGCGGCCGCCATACTGGCCACGTCGGCGCCACCGTACGCCATCACCGTCGCGGCGGTGAGAAGAACAAGGGTGAGGACGAGCATTGCTTTCATTTTCCAACCCGTTGCCACCATTTGCGCTTCCGGTTCGTACTTCGCAGCCCCCGGCGCGGCGGCGACCTCACCTCTGCAAGGTACCGACCAGCTCAAATCTGTCCGCATGGCAGCGCATAAAGCCGCATAGGACAAAGGCTTCCCTCCGGCAGCGCCCTATGGTAGAGTCCGTTGTACCCCTGTCCTGCGATTCCCTGGAGGCCCTTGTTTTCAAAGCGCTATTCCATCGTTTTGGCCGACCGCACGACCGGAGTCGTCCGGCGTTTCACGATTTCCCTCTGGCCCACGCTCGCCGGGGTGGCGTGTGTCTTCGCGCTGCCCGTGCTCGTCGGGCTTGGCGCGCGATGGTCGGCCCGCACCACGGTCGCGGAGCTCGAGCGCTCCAGCATCACGCTTCAGATTGAAAATGCCAGCTATCGGGAGGCAACCGGCCAGCTGGCCGGACAGATTTCGTCGCTCCAGACGGCCGTGGACGACTTGGGCATTCAGGCGGCGGTTGACCCTCACGCGGGCCGCGCGATGGAGAGACTTCCCGCGCTCGTGAAGTCGCGCGCCATGGGCGGCGCGCTCGGCGGCGCATCGGAGCCGGTGCTCGGCGCGATGTTCGCGCCGGACCTGACGTTCGGGGTCCTGAGGGACTTGCTGAGCGCCATGTCGAGCCGGCTCGACATCATGCGCGGCGGTGTCGAGCGCCGCCAGGCGCTCGCCGCGGCAACGCCGTCGATCTGGCCAGTCGCCGGCTGGTTGTCATCCACGTATGGACGCCGTCGGGATCCGTTCACTGGAGGAGCGGACTTCCATCCGGGTCTGGACATCTCGGCCGACTACGGTCAACCCGTGCACGCAACCGCCGATGGGACGATCGACGTGGCGGACGTCAACGGCAACTACGGAAACCTCGTCCAGATCGACCACGGCTATGGCATCGTCACGCGCTACGGCCACCTGTCGCGCTTCCAGACGACGGCCGGCCAGGAGGTCCACCGCGGAGACATCATCGGCTACGTCGGATCGACCGGGCGTTCGACGAGTGCCCACCTGCACTACGAGATTCTGCTGAACGGCCAGCTGACCAACCCGCTCAAGCTTCTCGCCGGACAGTAGATTTCCTTGTCAGGCAGCCCTGAAGGGCTGCGCGACGGTCTCGAGCCGGGCTTCTCGCCGGCCGGTGATTCCTTATCAGGCGGCCTTGAACGCTTCATGACGGTTTGCCGCAGGCCTGTCGGGCAACCAGTTGTTGTACAATCGGCAGATACCCTGATTTGATCCCTCTCTGATGATTGTTGACACTCTCCTGGCGAAAGTCATCGGCACGCAGAACGAGCGTGACCTGAAGCGGCTGCGTCCACTCGTCGCCACGATCACCGCCAAAGAACCGGAGATCGAGAAACTCTCCGACGAGCAGCTCCGCGGCAAGACGGCGGAGTTCCGCCAGCGGCTCGAACAGGGTGAAACCCTCGACGATCTGCTTCAGGAGGCCTTTGCGGTCGTGCGCGAGTCCGGGCGGCGCGTGCTGAAGATGCGGCACTTCGACGTGCAGCTCATCGGTGGCGTGGTCCTCCATCGCGGCAAAATCGCCGAAATGAAGACCGGCGAGGGCAAGACGCTCGTCGCGACGCTTCCGGCCTACCTGAACGCCCTGGAAGGCAAGGGCGTGCATGTCGTGACGGTCAACGACTACCTCGCGCGCCGCGACTCGGAGTGGATGGGCCGGCTGTACCGGTTCCTCGGCATGTCAGTCGGCGTGATCCAGCACGATCTCAACGACCAGGAGCGCCAGGTCGCGTACGCGGCCGACATCACCTACGGCACGAACAACGAGTTCGGCTTCGACTATCTCCGCGACAACATGAAGTTCGATCTCGCGCAGTACGTGCAGCGCGGGCACCACTTCGCCATCGTGGACGAGGTGGACAGCATCCTCATCGACGAGGCGCGGACGCCGCTCATCATCTCCGGCCCGGCGGAGGAATCAACCGACCTCTATTACGAAGTCGACCGGATCATTCCGCGGCTGTCGCCCGGTGCGATCACGCAGGGCAACGTCAAGGCGGAGGATCGGGAAGATCTCGAAAAAACTGGGGATTTTCTCGTAGACGAGAAGCACAAGACCGTCACATTGACGGAAACCGGCATGGCGAAGGCCGAGAAATTGCTGGAGCATCGCCTCCAGCCGGGCGGCCTGTACGACCCGGTGAACATGCCCCTGCTGCACCACATCAACCAGGCCCTGCGCGCGCACTCGCTGTTCAAGCTCGACGTCGATTACATGATCAAGGACGGCGGCGTCGTGATCGTGGACGAGTTCACCGGCCGGCTGATGCCGGGCCGCCGCTGGAGCGACGGCCTGCACCAGGCGGTCGAGGCCAAGGAGAAGGTCAAGATCGAACGCGAGAACCAGACGCTCGCGACGGTGACATTCCAGAACTACTTCCGCAAGTACAAGAAGCTCTCGGGCATGACCGGCACGGCCGACACCGAGGCTGAAGAGTTCGCGAAGATCTACAAGCTCGACGTCATGGTGGCGCCGACCAACCGGGTGCTGCGCCGCGTCGAGGAACCGGACACCGTCTATCGCACCGAGCGCGAGAAGTACGAAGCGATCGTCGCCGACATCATCGAACAGCAAAAGATCGGCCGGCCGGTGCTCGTCGGCACCGTGTCGATCGAAAAGTCCGAGCGGCTGTCAAAGCTCCTGAAACTGCGCGGCATCCGTCACGTCGTGCTCAACGCGAAATACCACGCGCAGGAAGCGGAAATCGTCGCCCAGGCTGGCCGGAAGGCCACGGTCACGATCGCCACCAACATGGCGGGCCGCGGCACCGACATCCTGCTCGGCGGCAACGCCGAGTTCATGGCGCGCCAGCAGACCCTCGCCGAAGAGATCGCCGAGAGGCTCCCCAAAGGGCAGGAAAAGTTCGTGGACGACGAGGAGTTCGTCTACTTCTTTCATCTCGACAGCTTCTATCGCGTCTCCCGTCCGGCGTACGAACGTATCTACTCCGCGCTGAAAGCACAGACCGACGCCGAGCATGACGAAGTCGTCGGGCTCAGCGGCCTCCATATCATCGCGACCGAGCGCCACGAGGCGCGCCGCATCGACAACCAGCTCCGCGGCCGCGCCGGCCGGCAGGGGGATCCCGGCTCGTCGCGCTTCTACCTCTCGCTCGAAGACGACCTGATGCGCATCTTCGGGTCCGATCGCATCTCGGGCCTCATGCAGCGGCTGGGCATGGAAGAGGGCGTCCCCATCGAGCACAAGATGGTGACCAACGCGATCGCGCGGGCGCAGAAACAGGTCGAGGCGCAGAACTTCTCCGTCCGCAAGCACCTCCTCGAATACGACGACGTGATGAACAAGCAGCGGGAGAGCATCTATTCGCTCCGCCGCGAGCTGCTCGAGGGAAAGATTCACATCACGGACGAGGAATCGGTGGGCAGCCGCGAATATCTGACGACACTCGCGGAAGAACTGCTCGACAGCACGGTGGACACGTACGCGGGCTCGGAAGTCGATCCGGAAGAGCGCGACATCGATGCCATGAAGACCGCGGTCGGCGAAATCTACGGCATCGATCCGGCGGAACTCGACGCCGTGGAACTCGAAGACATGCGCCCGGAGGAGATCACGGACGCGCTCTGGGCGCCCATCCTCCAGAAGTACGAGACGAAAGAAACGCTGGTCCCCACCGACATCCTGCGTCGCGTCGAGCGCGACATCATGCTGCAGATCGTGGACGCGCAGTGGAAGGACCACCTCTACAGCCTCGATCACCTGAAGGAAGGCATCGGCCTGCGCGGCTACGGCCAGCGCGATCCGCTCGTCGAGTACAAGAAAGAAAGCTTCGCGCTGTTCCAGGCGAGGAAGGATCGCGTCGAGGAAGAGATCGTGCGCTACCTGTGGCGGCTCACGCCGGTCTCGGGCGACGACGCGGCGTCCGCGCCGATCCGTCCGGCCCCGCCGCGACGTCCGCCGCAGCAGATTACACTCAATTCGCCGCAATCCGCCCCGCCGGCCTCACCCTTTGGCGCCATCCGGGGCAGTGCCGCCAGCCCGGCGCCGCCGCGCCCGGCACGCACGGGCGGAGACGACGTGATCAAGCAGGTGAAGCGCGACCTGCCGAAGGTCGGGCGCAACGACCCCTGCCCCTGCGGCAGCGGGAAGAAATACAAGAAGTGCCATGGGACGTAACAGGGCTGAGGGCTCAGGTCGCAACGAGCCGGCACACTGGGCTCAGGATCACGGCCTGCGCCTTGAGACCTGGGCCCTGAGCTCTTTTTGAGGAACTAATGGAAACGCGAACCGACATCCTCAATTCCGATCAGATTGCCATCGGCCTGACAACCGCGCTGACGTTTGACGACGTGCTGCTGGTGCCGCGGCATTCAGAGGTGCTGCCGAGCGCGGTGGATGTGACCTCCTCGGTCACGCGAAATATCCGCGTGAACGTGCCGCTGCTCAGCGCGGCGATGGATACCGTCACCGAATCGCGCCTGGCGATCGCGATGGCGCAGCAGGGTGGCATCGGGATCATCCACAAGAACCTGTCGGTCGAGGAACAGGCGTCGGAAGTCGACCGCGTGAAGCGGTCCGAGAGCGGGATGATTGTCAATCCCATCACGCTCTCGCCGAAGAACCGGATCTACGAAGCGCTCGACCTGATGACGAAATACCGCATTTCCGGGGTGCCGATCACGGAAGACGGCAACAAGGAAGGTCGGCTCGTCGGGATTTTGACCAACCGGGACCTCCGATTCGAGACGAACCTCGATCGCCCGATCGCCGACATCATGACGCACGACCCGTTGTTCACCGTCCCGGTGGGCACGACGCTCGAGCAGGCGCGCGAGATCCTGCACCGTCACAAAGTCGAAAAGCTGCTGGTCGTCGACGACCGCTACATGCTCAAGGGGCTCATCACCGTCAAGGACATCCAGAAGATCGTGAAGTACCCGACCGCGTGCAAGGACAGCCTCGGGCGGCTGCGAGTCGGCGCGGCGATCGGCGTCGGCAAGGACGCGCTCGCCCGCGCGGAGGCGCTCGTGGCGGCCCACGTGGACGTGCTCGTCATCGACACGGCGCACGGCCATTCCCAGGGCGTCCTGGACATGGTGCGGCGCATCCGGCGGCAATACGCGGACGTCGACCTCGTCGCCGGCAACGTCGCGACGGGCGAGGCGACCGAGGCGCTCATCGCGCTCGGCGTCGATGCCGTCAAGGTCGGGATCGGCGCCGGCTCCATCTGCACGACCCGCGTGGTCGCGGGCATCGGCGTGCCCATGATCACGGCGGTGGCCGAGTGCGCGCGCGCGGCGGCGCCGCACAAGGTGCCCATCATCGCGGACGGCGGCATTCGCTATTCAGGCGACCTCACGAAAGCGATCGCGGTCGGCGCGAGCGCGATCATGATCGGCAGCCTCTTCGCGGGCACCGACGAAAGCCCGGGCGAGATGATCCTGTATCAGGGCCGGAGCTTCAAAGAGTACCGCGGCATGGGGTCGCTGGCCGCGATGCGCCGCGGCAGCCGCGACCGCTACTTCCAGGACGAGTTCGACCTCGACGCGAATCCGGAGGCGGCTGAAAAGCTCGTGCCGGAGGGGATTGAAGGACGGGTCGCCCACAAAGGCAGCGTGGCCGCGATGATTCACCAGCTCGTCGGCGGCCTCCGCGCTGGCATGGGCTACTGCGGCAGTCCCGACATCCCGTCCCTGCAGCGCGACGCGAAGATGATTCGCGTGACCCCCGCGGGCCATCGCGAGGGCCACGTCCACGACGTGATCATCACCAAAGAAGCCCCGAATTACAGGGTGGAATAATCCCTCATCCCTCATTCCTCATCCCTCATCATCCCGAATCGCTCATCCCTCATCCCGAATCGCCCATCCCAAATCGCTCATCCGAATCGCTGAATCACGAATCCTCAGATCGCGAACCGCGAATCCCGTCTCGATCAGTCCGCAGTCGTCGGATCGATCGTCGCAATAATCGCCGAGACCTTGTTCGCGGGGAATCCGCCTTGGCGCGCGTGCTCCCGCACCGCTTCCTCGCTGGGCGCGATGTAGACGCAGTAGATCTTGTCGCCGGTGACGTAGCTGTGCAGCCAGTGGACCGCCGGCATGCCCTCCAGCACACCGCATGACTTCCGTGCCACACCCTGCAGTTCCTGAGGCGTGAGTTTCCCGACGCCCGCAATCTCCCGTTCGATGACATATTTCGGCATAGATTCTCCTCGTGTTGTCCTGGCGCCTTCGGTCAGGCGGAAGGACCAGCGGTCGAAATCCGACGCTGGTCGTCGCCGTCGTCCTGGATGCGGACGACCCACGCCGCCGCCGGTCGATCCGGCCATCGTTCAGCCCACTCGATCGCGACGACGGCGTTCCCGGACATCAGTTCGTCGAGACCCAGGTCTGCGACTTCGACCGGCTTCAACCGATACAGATCGACATGGTACAGCGTGAGCCGGCCGCGATATTCCTGCACCAGCGTGAATGTTGGACTCGACACTTCGTCCGGTGGTGCGCCGAGACCGCGCGCGAAGCCGCGTACGAACGCCGTTTTCCCCGCACCCAGATCGCCATGCAGCAGGATCACATCGCCGGGGCCGACGAGCGCGGCCAGGCGCTCGCCAGCCGCAGAGGTTTCTTCCTCGCTCCGCGTGACGATCTCCACGGGGACGTGCTACTCCGCCGATCGCTTCGGACGCCGCCTCGCGGTCAGCTCCATGACGGCATCGCCGAGGCGCGCGGCGATATCGCCCGCGATCAGCGCGACGTCCCCCTCGTCTGCTTCCGCGAGATCGCCGGCCGTGCCGTGGAGGTACACGGCCAGCTTGCACGCCGCCTCTGCGTCGAGGAGTTGCGCGAACCAGGCGGCGATCATTCCGGTCAGCAGATCGCCCGTGCCGCCGGTCGCCATCCCGGAGTTTCCCGTCAGGTTGATGAACGTGCGGTTGTCCGGGCCGGCAATGATCGTGCGGTGCCCCTTGAGAACGACGTGGACCCGGTGGTTCGCGGCAAACTCCGCCGCGTGTCGCAGGCGATCGTGCTGCACGGCCTCTATACTCAGGTTCAGCAGGCGGGCCATCTCGCCAGGATGCGGGGTGATGACGACGTCCACGCCGTCCCGGCCCATCAGCCGCTCCGGATCACCCGCGAACGCGTTGAGCGCATCCGCGTCGAGCACGAGCGGAACGCCCGCCCGCTCGACCAGCCCGTGCACGAACGCCGCTGTGCCGGTTGACTGGCCGAGCCCGGGGCCCACCGCGATGACGTCCGCCTTGAAGTCCAGGACGCGGTCCAGCGCGGCGCAGTCCACCGTGCCGGCGGCCGTCTCCTCCAGTCCCTCCGTCATGTACTCAGGCGCCATCGCGGCAAGGATCGGGACGCACGATCTGGGCGTCGCGATGGTCACGAGTCCCGCGCCCGAGCGCAGCGCGCCGATCGCCGAGAGGTGCGCGGCCCCGGTGCGGCCGAGCGACCCCGCGATGAGGAGCACGCGGCCGAAGTCCCCCTTGTGCGAGTCCTGGGCGCGCGCCGGCACCAGCTCGCGCATCCGCTCGCGCGTCAGCAGCTCGATGTACGGCCCCTCCACCTCGTCGAGCAGCGGCAGTGGAATACCGATGTCGGCGATGACGAGGTCGCCGCTGTAAGAGTCGGCAGGGGGCAGGACGAGCGGAATCTTCGGCGCCGCGAGGGTGACCGTCATCGAGGCATCGATCGCCTCCCCCTCCACTTCGTGCGTGTCGGCTGACACGCCGGTCGGCAGGTCAATTGCCACGACCGGAACGCCAAGCCCGTTGACGTCGGCGACGACGGTCTCGAGCAGGCCGCTGAGCGGTCCGTGAAACCCGGTGCCGAGAATGGCGTCGACGAGCAACTCGCAGCGGGAGATTTCGCTGAAGTGCAGTTCCCACTCCTGGGCGTTGGTGATTTCGACGACCGTCAGGCCGATGCGCCCGAGTATTTCGAGATTGGTGCGGGCGTCGCCCCGCACGTCTGCGACGCTGCCGAGGAGAAAGACCGACGTGTCCACGCCGCGCTGCACGAGCGTGCGCGCGATCACGAAGCCGTCTCCGCCGTTATTGCCACGGCCGCACAGCACGCCGACATGGCTCGTGGACAAATCGTCGAACGCCGACTCCATGGCGGCGACGGCCTGCCGTCCGGCATTTTCCATCAAGACGATCGAAGGAATTCCGATCTCGTCGATCGTGCGGCGATCGGCCTCGCGCATCTGCTGAGTGTTGAGCACGCGCATCGGAGGCGAGCGTACTGCTTGTGCTAGACTTCGTCAACGACGCGGAGGGCGCGAAGGCGATGGAAAACGCGGAGGAGATGCACCCTCGGTTGCCTCTATTCCAAAAGCAGGACTCTCCTCAGATGCCGATTCGTGGTGCGGTGTACATCAACGGCAGGATCGCGCGGGCCGAGGACGCCTCCATTCCGGTCTACGACCATGGGTTCCTGTACGGCGAGGGCGTGTACGAAACCCTCCGCACGTACAACCGCGTCCCATTCCTCTACGATCGGCACCTGCGCCGCCTGCGCGCGTCGGCCGGCTTCCTCCAACTCGACGTGCCGTTCAGCGACGACGAGCTCGGCGGGTGGATCACCGACACCATGGCGGCCGCCGGCGAGATGCGCGAGGCATACATCCGCGTGCTCCTCACCCGCGGCGTCGGCGAGCTGACGTACGACGTTCGCTCCACGCCCGTCCCATCGCTCGTCGTCATCGTCAAGCCGCTCGAGGAGCCGCCGGACCGCGTGTTCACCGACGGTATTCGCATCGCCCTCGTGCCGATCCTGCGGAACCATCCGGGGTCCGTGAATCCGGTCATCAAGTCGAACAACCTGCTGAATAACGCTCTCGCGATGCAGGAAGCGAATCGGCGCGGCGCCGAAGAAGGCCTGATGTGCAACTACCGCGGCGAGCTGTCGGAATGCTCGCAGGCGAACTTCTTCATCGTCCGGGGCGGCGTCGCGCTCACACCGACGACCGACGCAGGCCTGCTCGAAGGGCTGACACGGTCGTTTCTCTTCGAGGTGGGCCAGGACGTGGGTGTCGAGGTACGCAGCGACACGCTGATGCCCGCCGACCTCGGGACGGCCGACGAAGCCTTCATCACGAGCACGACGCGCGAGCTGTCTCCCGTCACCCGGATAGACGAGCGGCCGATCGGAAACGGCAAGCCCGGCCCGATCACGATGAAGCTGCTGGAAGGATATCGAGCGCGCGCGCAGGCGCTGACGCGGGCCCTCGCAGGGCGCCGGTAACGCACCCTCTCTTGTGCCCGCCTGGCCCGACCAGCCCTCGCTTACTTGACGAGTTCACGGAGATTCCGACCGCAGATCACGCTCGGGTTGAAGCGATCGCCGTCAGGACCCCGCCAGTGGGTCTCGAGGCTGATGGCCCCCGCGTAGCCGTCGCGCTTGAGCGCCGCAATCTGCCCCTTCCAGTCGATCCCCATCTCGCCAAGCGGGCCCCACGTGGGCTTGTGGCCCTCGACGAAACAGTCCTTCGCGTGCACGTGCGCGACACGCGACGCCGGCAGGTGGGAATAGCCATCGGGAAACGGCGTCTCGCCGAGAATGAAGGCGTTTGCCGGATCCCAGATGGACACGAGCGCCGGATGGTCCAGCAAGTCGAGCACGCGGCCGGCTTCCTCGCCGGTGCCGACGTTGCACGCGTGCTCGTTCTCGAGGCCGATCACGAGGCCCCGCTCCCCCGCCCGGTCGGCCAGTTCACGCAGGGCAGAGACGATGCGATCCACCAAGCGCCCCGGCTCCATCGTCCGCCAGTACGAAAAGACGCGGACGAACTTCGCGCCCGTCATCTCGGCAATATCGAGTGCTCGCTTCGAGAGCCTCGGCTGATCGGCGATCGTGTAGGCCGAGCCGAACACGTCCTGCTGAAATCGATCGTCGAGCGGCGGGGCATCGGGAAGCACGCACTTCAGCACCGGCGAGGCAATGCTGAGCACGCGCATGCCACGCTGCTCCACCTGCCCGCGCAGCCGGAGGATCTCCTCGTCGGTCAAGTCGATGATGTTGCGCGTGCCGATGAGACGCAGCTCGGCGATCGTCATGCCGATTTCGGCCATGGCGTCGAGGGCCGTCTCGACGTCAGGCGAGAACTCGTCCGTGATTGCGCCGATGGATATCGTCATAAGGTCATCAACGGGGACTCGTGAATTACTGGTGACTGATTGTCAGCCATGCTTCTCAGTCTTCAGGCAGCGGTTTTCCCTGTGTTTCCGGCGCCCAGATAAGCGCGACCACGCCCACCATGTAAATCGTGGACATGAGCACTGCGGCCGACCGGAACGTCATCAGCGTGGCGAGATACCCGAACAGGATCGGCGCCGGGGCCGCGAGGTAGCGCACCGTGTTGTAGCAGAACCCGACGCCCGTGCCGCGAAGGCGCGTGGGAAAGAGCTCCGGGAAATAGATGGAGTATCCGGCAAACACCGCGAGCTGCGCGAACCCCATCATGGGCAGCATCCAGTACGCGTCGGAAGCGGAGTTCAACGACTGGAACACGAACATCGTGACGAACATGCTGAGGAGCAGCGCGCCGAGAAATGCCAGGCGCCGGCTCACGAACGCCGCCACCATAGTGAAGGTGATCATCCCCAGGAATGAACCCACGTCCTGAAACGCCGTGCCGAGCCCTCGGACGCGATCGATCGCGTCCTGGGGCGCCCCCGTGAGCGCGGTCGAGATGAGTTCGGGCGAGAAGAAGCCGATGCCCCACAGGCCGATCATGCCGGAGACGCCCAGGAACAGTCCGACAATCGTGTTCTTCCGCCACCGCGGGTCTCGAAAGAGCTCGATCGGCGACCCCACGTTCTTGTGTCCGATCCCCGCGGCGGCATCAGCTTTCGCCTTCAGCCAGGAGTCCGGCTCCTTGAGCACGAAGATGATGGGGACGACCAGAAGCGCGGGGACAATGCCGACGAAGAAGAGCACCCGCCAGCCGGCATAGTCGCCCATGTAACGCTCGGCACCCGGAGGGATCTGGAGACTCAGGAGCGACCCGATAATGTTGCCGATCGCGGACAGCGCCTGCAGGGACCCGAGCGCCATGGCGCGAAAGTACGGCGGCACGCTTTCGGCGACGAGCGTGGTGGCCGCGCCAAACATGCCGCCGATGCCCACGCCCGCCAGGAACCGGTAAATCGTGAAGTCCACCCAGGACGTGGCGAGCCCCGACAACCCCGTGAATCCGGAATACACGATGAGGGTCGCGACCATGGTCTTCACGCGCCCCATCTTGTCGCTCATCATCCCGAAGATGATCCCGCCGGTGGCCCACCCGAGAATCATGGACGTGGTGGCGTAGCCGATATGGGTCTTGATCGACGCAAGCGCCGCCGGGTCGCTTCGCAGCAGCTCCTTGAGCGCCGATTCACGGCCGAGGATGAACAGCCGCTGGTCCATGCAGTCGAACAGCCAGCCGGCCGACGCAATGATGACGACAAGCCAGTGATAGCGCGTCACTCCCTCGAACACGCGCCGTGCGGATCCATCGTGAGCTACTGCCGGGGTGTGCATGAACAGCCTTTGAAGAACGTTGGTTGCCTGGGACGAGTGCCGTCAAACCCGGTCGCGATTCTCCGTAACAACGCCCACGAGTGTCAACAGCGATTCCCGCGGCCGCGATTCGACGGCATCAGGCGCCGATCGCGGCTCGCGGATTATCGCCCGTGAGGCGGCGGACCGCCGCGTCCGGGAGCCCGAGCGCCCGGCCCAGGTTGTCCGCGCTCTGCTTCATCGTGATTCCCGAACCCACGAAATGCGAGCGATCCGGCGCCCGCGGCACCATGTCGTCGCCGACGACAATGTCCCAACGGCCAAACGTGAAGCGTCCCGGACCGAGACCTGCCGGCGCAATGCTGTCGCTCACGACGATCGAGCGGTCCTCGCGCGCGCTGCGCAGGTAGTTGCCGAGGGCCGGAAACGGCACGTGCGCCCCGTCGGCAATGAAACACAACCACAGCCGATCCGCCAGGCTGAGCGCGCGCTGCACGATGTTGTCGTGGCGATGCATCTGCATGGGACATCCGTTGCCGACGTGCGTGAACATGGAAAGCCCCGCATCGACGGCGCCGCGCAGTTCATCGAGCGTCGCGTCCGTGTGTCCCGCGGACACGACGATGCCGCGGCCGGAGAGCATGCGTGTGACGGCAAAACCATCGTCTTGCTCCGGCGCCAGCGTGACGATCCGTGCCAGGCCGCCGGCCGCGTCGAGCAGCCGCTCCATCGAATCGAGATCGGCCGGGCGAATGGCGTCGCGCGGATGCGCACCGCGGTAGCCGTCCGAGTCGTTCAGGAACGGCCCTTCGATATGAACGCCGGCGATGAGCCGTCGGGCGAGCGGGTCGCGCGCGCGAAGCGCGACCAGGGTTGACAGCCGTCGGCACATCGCCGCGAGATCGTCGGTGATGATCGTCGCGAGAAAACCACCCACGCCGTCCGCGTCGAGGCGTTCGCACGCACGATGCAAGGCCTCCGCATCGAGGCCGTCGTGATTGAAATCAACCCCGGCGTAGCCGTTCACCTGGAGATCGAAGAATGTCGTGGCGACGTTCACCGCGGCCCGGCTTGTCCGCCTCGCCCGTCGCCAGGCAGCGCACGCAGCTCGTTGTCGGTCCAGGGACGCGTGCGACCCGCGTTCGCGGCGCGGAGGTCCTTCACCATGGCGGGATCGACCGCCGAAGCCGCGTTGCCCCATTGCCGCCGGACATACGTGAGCGCGCCGGCGATCTGCTCGTCGGTCAGGCCCGCCCCGAGCGGCGGCATGAGGCCGACGGCGCCTTCTTTTCCATTGAGAAGGATGCGGATAGGCAGAGATGCCGGGCCCACAGCCAATGGAGACCCGACGAGACTCGGCGCAAGCTTCTCGCGGCCCTTTCCATCCTCCTGGTGACACGCGATGCACAGGCTCGCAAAGACCGTTTGACCGGTGTTGTACAACTGCTGCTCCGCCGGCGCGAGCGGGGCGGGGGGTGGCGGTGCGCCGGCCGCCGGCGCCTTGCCGGGCCAGTTCATGCGCGCGAGAAGGTTCGTCACCCGCGGACCGAGTTCGCCGCTCCCGTCCGCAAGCGCCGCGAAGCCGCGGGGCTCCCGGGACAGCGCTACGGCCGCGACGCCGCCTCGTCCACGTCCGCTTGCCGTGGCTCCTCGCGCGACGGCGTCCGCCGTCGCGCTCGCGGACGGATCCGGAAACGCCCGAGAACCACCAGGGCCGCCGCGGCCGCCGGGAGCCGCACTTGCTCTCGCGGCCGCCGGGTTTGGACGCGGCGCCGGCGTACCCGGAAGCCGTGCCCCGATCAGCGCAGCCTCCGCCCCCGCCAGCAGCGCCTGGCGCTGCCAGGACGGACGAGTCTCCTGCGCGATCCACTGGAGCACGTCTTGAACAGATCCATCCTGGCCGCCCTTGACGATCGTGGCGGCCAGCGTCGTGACGACCGCGGCACGCTGCGGCGTCTGTGCGGATGCCTCCAGAAGCCGCAGAAGCATCGTCTTTTCGCGGCCCGCCAGGCCGCTGAGGGCCGCGTCCACCGTCAGCGGGTCGTCCCCGAAGCGCTCGAGCAGGGCCAGGAGGGCGCCTTCACCCGCCGACCCAGGGGGAAACGCACCGAGCGTCGCGGCGAGCTGCCGTCGCACGGCCCAATCGCTGTCTGAGTCTCGCTTCAACACAGCGGTCTGCATTGGATGGTTAACCTGGCCGAGCCAGCGCTCAGACATTTGCAGCGCCGAGACACGCACGTCGCGGTTGGAATCGTCGAGCGCGCGCGCAACCATCGATGGTTCGATGCCGTCCAGTCCGTCGAGCGTCCACAGCGCATGGACGCGCGTTCGCCAGTCCGGCGCCTTCTCCGCGCGATCCGCCAAGGCCTTCGCAATCGACCGATCGCCGCGCTCGACCAGCAGCCGTTGGGCGGTGTCGCGCCACCATCCGTTCGGATGCGACAACGTCTCGACGAGCTCTGCGGGCGTGGCCCTCGACAAGGCAGGCTTTCGATCGGGTCGCGTCGTGTCGTGGACCACGCGGAAAATGCGGCCGCGACCGTTCGGCCGGTCCAGCTTGCGCGAGAGAATCTGATCGCGGAGATACTCGGTGATGTAGCCTTTGTGCTGGATGATCCCGTGATACGTGTCCACGATATAGAGCGTGCCGTCCGGGGCTGACGACAGGAACACCGGCCGGAACCGTTCGTCGGTAGAGGCGAGGAACTCGGCCCCGTC
>JANNHC010000323.1:0-5033 GCA_031404215.1 Acidobacteriota bacterium | reverse complement strand
CCAGGCAAAAGCGAAGGCCCTGGCGACCGGCGTTTGAAGACACGGGCACGGCGCTTGCTGAGGTTTCGGGGCACATGCGACGCGCGCCGGTCTTGATCGCGGTGCTGCTACTGCTGATGTTCGCCGTCATCGGCGCGGCAGTCTCGGTGGAAATGCCGCCGCCCATCCCCCTGCCTCCCGTACGCCCGGCCATCCTTTCACCAGCCCGTCAGCCATCGTCGGTTCTCGCCACGCACCTGCTCGTCAGCTGGTATGGCAACCCCTGGTCCGGACGGATGGGGATCCTCGGGCGTCTGGAGGGCAGCGCGCTGGCGGAGGGTTTAAGGCGGCAGGCGGATGGGTATGCGGCGGTCACCAGCAAGCCAGTGATCCCGGCTTACGAACTGGTCGCGGTCGTTGCGCAGCCACAGCCGGGACGCGACGGCCGGTATCGTCGTCGCGAGAGCCGTGCGGTGATCGATCGAATGCTGCAGGCGGCGCGGGCGGCCGGTTTCAAGTTGATTCTCGACGTCCAGACCGGCCGCTCGACTGTCCTGAGCGAACTGGCCTATCTGGCGCCTTATCTTCAGGAACCGGACGTCTACCTTGCGCTCGATCCGGAATTCTCGATGGGCACCGACGGCGTTCCGGGGCGGCGCATTGGCCAGATGAACGCCGACGAGGTGAACGATGCGATCGCCGTGCTCGAGACCCTGCAGGAACGCTATCAACTTCCCCCGAAGGTGCTCATCGTCCACCAGTTCACAACGGGAATGCTGCCGGACAAGGAAAAGATCTGGCACAGCTCCGTCCTGGACATTGTGCTCGCCGCGGATGGTTTTGGATCACCCGCGTTGAAGCGCCACACGTACCGGACTGTGCTTCGCCAGCATTCGCTCGCGTTCAGTGGATTCAAGCTTTTCTATATCCAGGATACGGACCTGCTCCTACCCTCGCAGGTCCTTGCCCTCACGCCGCCGCCCGCGGTCATCATTTACCAGTAAGCCCACGGGTCCCTGCGCGAAGCCGCGCCGACGCGACGTTCGACCTCAGCAGCGCAGTCAGCCCGCTCAGCTTGAGATGACTTGCGATTCGCGGCATCATGAGAACGCGTCACATTCGTGTCGCGGTCGCTCCAGAATCAGGCAGGGGTACTCCACGTGAATAAGGTGCTGGTCACCAGCGCAGCCGTCGCGGTCTGTTTTCTCGGGGTGTCGGCAAACCACCTCCGGGCTCAGGTAGGCACGCCGGCGCGTGAGGCCGCCGCAACATACATTTGCGACATTGCGGGCGAGGACTGTCGCGCCAACGTCCTGACCCTGATCAAAAACGAAACGGCCGGCATCGACGTGAGCTTCTGGTTCATGACCGATGCGCGCTACTCGAATGAGATCGTCAGGCGGTGGCAGGCCGGCGTTCCTGTCCGGGTCATCATGGACCCGAGGGCCAACACCAGCAAGCCGGCGAACGCCGCGCAGCTCCAGCAGCTGCGCGATGCCGGCATTCCGATGCTCAACAAGCCGTTCGGCGACATCGCACACTGGAAAGGGATGATATTCGCCGGGCAGAATGTCGCGGAGTTCTCGGGAGCAAACTACAGCCCCTACGAGTACACGTACGAAATCCCCTACGTGAAATACCAGGACGAAGCGATCTACTTTTCAAACGAGCCGGACGTCGTGCAGAGCCTCATGCGGAGGTTCGACGACGTGTGGATGAACAGCGTCTACACGTTCTACGCGAACCCCATCATCAGGGTCCGCAGCTATCCGACCTCGTACGCTATCGCCCCGGAGTTCAACCTTCCGCCCGACAACAGTTACACGGACAGGCTCCTGCCGCTCCTCAACGCCGAGTCGCAGGGCATCGACGTCGTCATGTTCCGGATCACGGATCCCCGGCCGGCTGACGCGCTCATCCGTGCCGTGGCGCGGGGCGTGCCCGTGAGGTTGTACGCGGAGCCGCTCGAGTACCGGAATTCGGCGAGGCTGGAGGATTCGTACAACATCGATCGGATGTACATGGGTGGCGTGCACATCAAGATGCGCGCGCACGCCGGGCAGAACCATCAGAAGACCGTCCGCCTTGTCGGCCAGCACACGACGGTCTTCGGCACGTCGAACTGGTCAACGGCATCGGACGACAATCAGCTCGAAGTGAACTACTTCACGACGAAGGACTGGTTCTATCAATTTTTCGCCGACCAGTTCGAGTGGAAATGGAACAACCAGCCCCCCGACGGATCAGGGACGGAACAGACCAGGGAGTTCGTGCCGCTGCCCCCGGACAACCCGTCGTACCGGGCCCCGGCGAACCTGGCCACGGAGGTGAGCGCGGGCAGCGTGACGCTCACGTGGTACGCGGGCGTCTGGGCACGGACGTACGATTTGTATCTGGGTGCCGGTTCGAGTCCGTCGTTGTACAGCTCGGACGTGCCGCTCGGGCCAAGTCGAAGCACCAGCGACTTGAAGAGCATCACGGTCACGGGGCTTGTGCCTGGCACGGTCTATTCCTGGAGGGTCGTGTCCAAGACGATGGCGAACGTTACGGCAGAAGGGCCTCTGTGGACGTTCACGACATCTGGTGCGGCGCCTCCGGATTCACCGCCAGCTCCGCCTGATACAACGGCGCCGTCAATCTTTGTGTATGCCCCCGGGAACGGCGCCACTGTCTCTGGCGTCAGGCAGATCTCCGCGAGCAGCGCCGACAACGTCGCCGTCTCGGGCGTTCAGTTCAAGCTGGACGGCCTCGATCTAGGGGCGCAGGATCGCAGCGCTCCGTTCACGATGTCGTGGGACACGGCCACCGTCGGGAGCGGGATTCACATACTTACGGCGGAGGCACGGGATACCGCGGGCAATAGCGCGACCTCCGCTCCTGTCACGGTGACGGTATCCAACGGGCCGCCACCGCCACCCGATACGACACCGCCGACCGTGACACTGACCTCGCCGTCAGGTGATGTGACGGTGTCCGGAACGACGACGCTGGCGGCCGACAGCTCGGACAACGTCTCGGTTGCGGGCGTGCAGTTCCAGCTTGATGGCGTGAGTTTCGGGGCGGAGGATACGGCCGCCCCTTACTCGGTGTCGTGGGATACCACGGCAACCAGTAACGGGATCCACACGCTGACGGCGCAGGCGCGGGACGGCGCGGGCAACAGAACGGTGTCTTCGCCGGTCAGCGTGACGGTGTCGAACACGCCGCCCCCGCCGCCTCCCCCGTCGCGCACGGTCGTGCTGCGCGCGGCGAGCGTGCCGGCTGGTAGCATTTTCGGCAACTGGATCGGTTCGGCCGACAGCTCGGCAGCTGATGGGATCGCGTTGTGGAATACCGACAACGCGGTCGGAAAAATCGCCCCCGCACTCGGCGCACCACAGCACTACGTGGACATCACCTTCAACGCCGAGGCCGGCACGGCCTACCACCTGTGGATCCGGATGCGGGCGCAGAACGACCACTACGCCAACGACTCGATCCACGTGCAGTTCTCGGATTCGGTCGATGCGGCGAACTCGCCGATTTACCGGATTGGCTCGATCGGCGCCAATAGTTCCGCGCAGGTTGTCCTGCAGGAAAAGGATGGGGGCACCGTCTCGGGCTGGGGGTGGGCGGACCAGGGCTGGAACGGGCTCGGGCCGCACATCTACTTCGCCACCTCAGGTTTGCAGACGCTGCGTATCCAGCAGCGCGAAGACGGCGTGCTGTTCGACCAGGTCGTCCTTTCGCCAGACACGTTCCTGACAACGGCGCCGGGACCTCAGAAGCGGGACAACACGATCGTTCCCCTCAGCTCGCCGCCGCCACCGTCCGACACGACGCCGCCGTCGGTCAGCGTGACGGCGCCGGCCGCCCAATCGACCGTGTCCGGCACAACGGCGATCTCCGGCGACAGTTCGGACGATGTGGGTGTCGCAGGCGTGCAGTTCCTGATCGACGGCGTGGAATTCGGAGTGGAGGACACGACCGCGCCGTACTCGGTCTCGTGGAACACCGCGTCGGTCATTAACGGGACGCACATCCTGACCGCGCGGGCCCGGGACCGGGCGGGCAACATGACGACCTCGGCGGCGCTCAGTGTGACCGTGTCAAACATCGCCGTGCCGCCGCTGGTCACGGTCGTCCTGCGCGCCGCCGATGTGCCGGCTGAGAACATGTTCGGCAACTGGGTCAGATCGTCGGACAGCACCGCGGCCGATGCCGTCGCGCTCTGGAACACGGACAACGGGGCGGCGAAGGTTGCCCCCGCGCTCGTCGCGCCGCAGCATTACGTGGACATCACGTTCAACGCCGAGGCCGGCACGGCGTACCACTTGTGGATCCGGGTACGCGCGCAGAACGACTACTTCGGCAACGACTCGATCCACGTGCAGTTCTCCGATGCGGTCGATGTCGCGGGATCGGCTATCTACCGGATCGGTTCGAGCGGCGCCGCAAATTCCGCGCAGATTGTGCTGCAGGAAAGGGACGGCGGTACGATTTCGGGCTGGGGCTGGGCGGACCAGGGTTGGAACGGGCTTGGGCCCTCGATTTACTTCGCGACGTCCGGCCCGCACACGCTCCGCATTCAACAGCGCGAAGACGGCGCGATGTTCGATCAGATCGTGCTCTCTCCAGACACCTTCCTGACGACGCCTCCGGGGCCGCAGAACCGGGACGCCACCATCGTTCCCAGGTAAGCGACGCCGGCCGCTTCTGGAGTCTGCTGTCTCGGGCGCACCCCCCTGACCGTTTTGTCGAGATGACTTACGGTTCTGGCCTCGCGGCACGCGTGCAATCGGGGTTCCTGCCGTTCATCTTTGCGAGGCGCGTCCTGTTTCGCTGCTTTTACAGAGATACCTGTTGTGGCCGCCGGCGGCATCGAATGTGGACAAGTGCGGGAATGACCTGTTCCATGCCCGCAAGATTCGTCAGCATCCTGGCACTCCCTCTCGTCCTGCTCACACTCGCGACGCCCGCCTGGAGTCAGGAGCACTCCGGCTTTGCGAAAGAGGGGGGTTACGCCGGCGTGGCCGGCCTGCTCGACTTCACGCTCGACGGTCTCACCTTCGACG
>JANNHC010000322.1:0-8032 GCA_031404215.1 Acidobacteriota bacterium | reverse complement strand
AGCACGATCACGCCCGTGGCCTTCTTGTCCTGCGCCGCCTCGACGATCGCCTGGATCGGGTTGGGCAGGCGCGGAGTTGCCACCGCGCGTGTCGTTCGGGGTTTCCGTGGGCTCGTCGTCTTTGCCATGCAAGGTGCCTTCCAGCGGTGCAGGCGGGCCTAAAGGCCCGCCCCTAGGTACAAACGGTGCTGATAAATGTAGGCCGCGACAGAATCCGGAACGAGGCCGGCAAGACTTTCGCCGTCCGTCACGCGGCGGCGGATCTCGGTGGATGAAACGTCTGGAGTCGCGGTTTCGATCAAAATGATGCGCGTTTTGTCACGTGGCTCGAGGCCTGAGGCTTGGGGCCTGAACGTCGCGGGCGTCGTCATGCGTTCGGCCAGGTCAGGAGCACGCTGCTGCAACGAGTCTAACGTGATTCCGGGTCGAGCGACGACGGTGAAGTGTGCGAGGTCGAGGATGGCGGGGTAACGGGACCACGTGGCAATTTCTGCAAACGCATCGGCACCCGTGATAAAAAAAATCTGCGCGGCTCCGAGCCCGCTTGTCTCCCGAAACCGTACCAGCGTATCGGCCGTGTACGACGGCCCCGGCGCCCGGAGTTCGACATCACTGGCGGCCAGCCCGTCGATGCCGTTGACCGCGAGCGCCGTCATCGCGAACCGGTGATATCCGGACGCCACCGGCTGCTGCGCCCGGTGAGGCGGCGCGTGTGACGGCAGCACATCCACCCGATCCAGATTGAGCGCGCGCCTGGCCGCGAGTGCCGTCTCGACGTGGCCGACGTGAACGGGGTCCAGCGTTCCACCGAGCAGACCGATGCGCGCCCTGGCGTTCATTCAACCACGGTGTCGATGGGAGGAGCCGAAGCCGTGCGGTCGCGCGCCGCCGCCACCTCGCGCCAGACGGCTTCCAGCAGCGCGTCAACGCCCGCACCGGTGGCCGCCGATACTTTGAACAGTGGCACGCCGACCAAGTCGAGGTGCGCCTGGAGCCGCGCAAGCCGCTCGGGCTCGTCGAGCGCGTCGATCTTGTTCGCCGCCGCGACGATCGGCTTTTCCGCGAGCCGTTCGCCGGATGCATCGCGTCCCGGAAACAGCTCGAGCTCGCGAGTGATCACATCGTAGTCCTCGACAGGATCGCGTCCGCTCGCCGACGACACGTCCACGAGGTGCACCAGGACTTTCGTGCGCTCGAGATGGCTGAGAAAGCGATGGCCCAGCCCGTGGCCCGCATGCGCGCCTTCAATCAGTCCCGGCACGTCGGCGACGACAAACGATCGCTCGCCGGACAGGCCCACGACGCCAAGATTGGGCACGAGCGTCGTGAACGGATAGGCCGCGATCTTCGGACGCGCCGCTGAAATCCGCGCAATCATGGTGGACTTTCCCGCGTTCGGAAAACCGACGAGCCCGACGTCGGCGAGGAGCTTGAGGTGCAGCCTGAGATCTTTCTCTTCGCCGGGCAATCCAGGCTGGAACTTGCGCGGAGCGCGGTTGGTCGAAGTGGCAAACGACGCGTTCCCGTGCCCACCGAGGCCGCCCTTCGCGATGAGGACGCGCTCGCCCTCGTCGGTCAGGTCCGCAACCTGCGCGTACGCGCCCTCGTCCGTGCGCTGGTACACGGTTGTGCCGGTTGGCACCTTCAACTCGATATCGTGACCGTTCTTGCCGGTCCGATTGGAGCCCTCGCCGTGACCGCCGCGTCCGGCTTCGAAGATTTTCTGAAAGCGGAAATTGAGGAGCGTGTTGAGGTTGGCGTTGGCGATGAGGTAAACCGATCCGCCAGGGCCGCCGTCTCCACCGCTCGGACCGCCGCGCGGCACGAACTTCTCGCGGCGGAACGCCATGGCGCCCCGGCCGCCGTGGCCGGCCGCGACGTGAATATCGACTTCGTCTACAAACACGCCAGTGGATCCCGCGTAGCGCGGGACTGACGTCCCGCATCTGGGGCACGGAGCGGACGCTCCGTGCGACGGACGTCGTCAGCCTTCGAGGGGCAGCACACTGATGACGCGGCCATGCGCGCCGTGATCCTCGAACTTGACCTTCCCGTCCACCTTCGCAAACAGCGTATCGTCCTTGCCAAGGCCGACATTGAGTCCCGGTCGGAACCGCCGGCCGCGCTGACGCACCAGGATCGATCCACCCGTGACGATGTTCCCGTCGTGCCGCTTGACGCCCAGCCGCTGCGAGTTGCTGTCGCGCCCGTTCCGGGAACTGCCCTGACCTTTCTTCGTTGCCATGCTTGGTGCACCTGCTCTATAACATTCAGCGATTATCTGCGCGCCAACGGTAGCGCGCAGGCTGTCGTCAACCGACGATATCGGTCACGCGGATCCGCGTGTACGTGCTCCGGTGTCCGCGCGTTTTTCGGAAGCCCTTGCGGCGCTTCTTCTTGAACACCCGAATTTTTGGCCCACGCGATTCGCCGTCGACAATGCCGACGACCTTCGCGTTGGCGACAAACGGCGCCCCGGCCAGCATCTCTCCGCCGTCCTTTTCAAGAAAAAGCACCTGGTCAAAGGTGATTTCCTTGCCAACCTCGGCCTCGACGCGATCGACCGTGAGCACGGAACCCGGGAGGACCTTGATCTGACGCCCGCCGGTCTGAATGATTGCGAACACGTTCCCACCCTCCGAGAGCCCATAGGATGGGCCTTTGTGCTTCTGTGCAAAGGAATTAGGGTAGCACGGGCCGCCTTCGCGACGCAACTCACGAGCGAGAGGCTGCTACCTGAGCAGGACGCGGGTGCCGCGGATTTTCTGCGTGCTCAGCGTGCCGAGGAAAACCGGGATCACCTTGTCCATCAGCTCGAAGTACGACGACAGCGCGGGCGTATTCTGCTGCGAGCTGTAAAGGATTTCCTCGCGGAGCGATTCGGTGTGGAGCGTTGTGCCGGTCCGGCCGTCGATGAAAATGAACTTCGGCGTGATCGTGAACCCCTTGCGTTCCATGTACAGCCGTTGCGGTACGACCGTGCGCCGGCCGAGGTTGTCGTACACTTCCTGGTTGCGGGTGACGAATCCCGCCGTCTGCTGGGGCGTGAAGAGGACCGTCCCGGTGACGATGAGCGGGTTTTCGTATTCCTCGCCGATCTTCTTCCAGAATGCGACGTCGGCGAAGATCGACTGATATTTTTCGAGATCCTTCGCGTTCCGGATTTTCGTGTCCGGCGTCTGCGCCGTGGTCGGCGGTTGTACGGTTGCGGGCGCCTGGCTATCCGGGGCGGTCCCTGCGGCGGGCGGCGCCGCCGAGGTCTCGGCGGGCGACGTGGCTCTGGCCTTGTCGGCGGCAAGCTCGGCGAGCGGCAGCACCTCCGCTTCAATGACCCGAAGATTGGACTTCGACCGAAGCTGGCTCCGCAGCAGGCGAACGGTCTCGAGGTTCGCATCCACGTCGTCGGTGCCCCCGCTGATGAAACCGGCGACGAGGACGCGACGGAATGCCGACACGTCCATCCTCGCCGACAGGGGCGTCTCGATGGGCACCTCGAAGAAGTTGGTGCATCCGCTCACCGCGGCGAGCAGAACGAGGCTAGCGATCGTTGCGGCGCTTCGCGCGGTCATTGATTTCTTTAAAAAGGTCGTAGTTCTGGCGAATCAGGACGTTCTTCGGGTCGAGCGCGACCGCCTTCTCGTACGCCTTCCGTGCGTCGTCGAATCGTCCTTCGTGCTCGTAGCCGATCCCGAGATTGTTCCAGGCCGCGGCGTACGTCGGGTCGATTCCGACGGCTTTTTCCCAGCGGTATGTCGCTTCTTTCCAGAGGTTGTTCTGGGCGACCTTGATGCCGAAGTCCACCTGCGATTTCGCGCTCGAGCGCGCATCCGCATACACCGGCTGAGCGATACCGGCGAGCAGTCCGGCAATGGCAACAAGTCGGGCGATCGAGAAAGCTCGAAATCCCATGGCTGTTCGATCCACTATAGCCACCCGACCGAACCACCGCAAGCGCTTTCCATCCCGGTTCGTCGAGATGTTACACGGCTGTTCATCGCACTCCCGGAGCAATGCATGTACCAGGTGTTTGCTTTGGATAAACGCGTCCAATCGCGGAAATATCGGTCTTTTCCGTAAGCCCCCGACGCGGCTCGTAACCGGTTCGCGTTGCGCCGGGAGACACTCGACACCTATAATGTGGACAGAGGGGTCGGGCCGCAGGGCTGCTTTGCAGCCGCACGGTGCCGGCCCCTTCGCGTTGATCAGCGAGGTCGGGCGGCCGTGAGGAAGGAGCACGTGGACCTCCACACCGCGATTGGCGTCTCAATGCTCGGGACCTCGCGCATCCGGACATGCGCCATCTTCAAGGAACTCCGGCAGCGGGATCCTTCCATATCGCTGACGACGGTGCTCGATGCGCTCGGCGTGCCGGGAGCCGAGCAGGATGCCCTGATAGACACGGCGTGTGCCAGGACGGACGCCGCGCTCGTCGAGAGCCGCGGGGCCGGAATGGATCCGATCCCGTGGTTCGATTCCCGCTATCCCGCGCTGCTCAACTGCGTCAGCGACCCCCCGCCGGTCCTCTGGGCCTTTGGCACGCCTGCCGTCCTTACCCAGCCCGCCGTCGCGATCGTTGGGTCACGGGCCGCCACGACATACGCGCTCGAAGTTGGGGCCAGGCTTGGCGCTGAATTGTCGGAGCGCGGCATCGTGGTCACGAGCGGGCTGGCCCGGGGGGTCGATTCGGCAGCCCACCGCGGTTCCCTGGAGGGGGGAGGTCCCACGATCGCGGTGCTGGGTTCCGGGCTCGACAGGATTTATCCGCCTGAACACGGAAAGCTGGCTCAAATGATTGCCGCAAATGGAGTTGTACTGACTGAACTTGGCCCTGGAGCCGTGCCGCTGCCGGAGAATTTTCCGCTCAGAAATCGGATCATCAGCGGGATCTCGCTGGCGGTTGTCGTCGTCGAAGCCTCCGAGAAGAGCGGATCGCTCATCACCGCCAGGTGCGCCGTCGAGCAGGGCCGCGACGTCATGGCCGTACCGGGAAGCGTCCTGACTGGCCGTAACCGCGGCTCACACAGTCTTTTAAAGGATGGGGCAAAGGTCGTCGAGACTGCGGACGATATTCTTGAGGAGCTGGGCTGGCCTGCCGTAAGGGCCGCTATCGGATCGGCTAAACTGCTGACTCAAGACCCTTTGCTGACTCGTATGGAAGCCGGCGAGGTGTACCGGCTCGAGGAACTGGTCGAAGCGACGGCGATGGCGGCGTCGAAGCTCCTGCCCCGACTGATGGAACTGGAACTTCAGGGGCACGTGGCCGCCGTGGGGGGCGGACGATTTACCCGCACGACGCGTGGTTGACGGAGCCGTGAAGCGCAGTCCCTCAGGGCTGCCTGCCAGCCCTCCGCGACGGTGATAAGGTCTTATAGGTTTTTATGGCAAAGGCACTAGTCGTGGTGGAGTCGCCGGCGAAGGCGAAGACCATCAATAAGTATCTGGGACGCAACTACAAAGTCATGGCGTCGATGGGGCACGTCCGCGATCTGCCCAAGAGCAAGCTGGGGGTGGACATTGAAGACGACTTTGAGCCGTCGTACGAAGTCATCGCGAGCCGGAAGAAGGTTCTGAAGGAACTGAAAGACGCGGCGAAGGAGTCCGACAGCATCTTCATCGCGACCGACCCTGATCGTGAAGGGGAAGCGATCGGCTGGCACCTGGCCGAGGAACTTGGCGCCGGCAACAAGAAAAAGATCCGCCGCCTGATGTTCAACGAGATCACCAAGAAGGGCGTCCTCGCGGCGCTCGAGCATCCGACCGAAATCAACAAGCAGATGGTGGACGCGCAGCAGGCGCGCCGAGTCCTCGATCGACTCGTGGGCTACAAGATCAGCCCGATTCTCTGGGACAAGGTGCGCCGCGGGTTGAGCGCGGGCCGTGTGCAATCGGTCGCGCTGAAGCTCGTGTGCGATCGCGAGACCGAGATCGACAAGTTCGTTCCCGAAGAGTACTGGAACATCACGGCCCGGCTCGCGGGTGCGGTGCCGCCGGAGTTCGACGCGAAGCTCCTGAAGCGCGGCGGGTCGAACATCAAGGTCACGAACCAGGCGGAAGCCGATACGGTTCTGTCCGACCTGAAGACGGCCGACTGGGTCGTCGGCGCGGTGACGACGAAGGAACGGAAAAAGGGGGCGGTGCCGCCCTTCATCACGAGCAAGCTGCAGCAGGCCGCGCGGTTCCCGGTCAAGAAGACCATGATGATCGCGCAGCAGCTGTACGAAGGCATCGAGCTGCCCGGCGAAGGCGCGGTCGGTCTCATCACCTACATGCGAACCGACTCGACGCGGGTCTCCGAGCAGGCCCTTACCGACGCGCGTGAGCTGATCGGACGCAAGTACGGGCCGGCGTACGTCCCCGAGAAGCCGAACGTCTACAAAACCAAGTCGGACGCGCAGGACGCGCACGAGGCGATTCGCCCGACCTCGATGCAGTACGATCCGGAATCGATGCGTCCGCATCTCACGGCGGACCAGTACTACCTCTACACGTTGATCTGGAACCGTTTCGTCGCATCGCAGATGCCTCCCGCGACATTCGACGAGACGACGGTGGACATCCACGCGGCCGACTACGTGTTCCGCGTGAAAGGATCCGTTCCGAAGTTCGCCGGATGGCTGGCCGTCTACAACCAGGAGACGGTCGAGGTGAAAACCGACGGCCCCGGCCCCGATGCGGTCACGGCGGACGACGACGATGGCAGCAGCGTGCTGCCGCCGCTCCGCGAAGGCGACACGCTGCAGCTGCGCGAACTGAAGCCGGAACAGAAGTTCACCCAGCCGCCGCCGCGCTACAGCGAAGCGACGCTCGTCAAGGCGCTCGAAGAAAACGGCATCGGGCGGCCCAGCACGTATGCGTCGATCATCAGCGTGATCCAGGCGCGCGACTACGTGAACAAAATCGAAGGACGGTTCAAGCCGACGGTGCTCGGCCGGATGCTGGTCGATCGCCTGCTCAGCCCCGCGTTCGACGACATACTCGACGTCGAGTACACGCGAAACCTCGAGGAAGACCTCGACAAGATCGAGGAAGGCACGTCCACCTTTGCCAAGACTCTTTCGAGCTTCTACAAGAAGTTCGAGAAGGACCTGAAGCGCGCCGGCAAGGAGATGATCAACCTCAAGGAAGGGGTGGAGCCGGATCCGGCAATCGCCTGCGACAAGTGCGGGAAGCCGATGGTCATCAAGGCCGGCAAGTTCGGCCTGTTCCTCGCGTGCAGCGGCTACCCGGAGTGCGAGAACACGCGCGAGCTCGAGACGCCCGAACCGGGCGACGGGGAAGGCATCGAGGAAGCGTGCGAGAACTGCGGCAAGCCGATGGCGATGAAGCGAGGCCGCTTCGGACAGTTCCTCGCGTGCACCGGCTACCCCGAGTGCAAGACGACGCGAAAGATCATCACGACGAAACAGGGCATGACGGCGGCGAAGCCGGACCAGATCCTCGACGAGAAGTGCCCGAAGTGCGAGTCGAACCTGGTGCTCAAGCAGGGACGGTTCGGCGAGTTCACGGCGTGCAGCAACTATCCGGCCTGCAAGTACGTGAAGCAGAAGTCCACCGGCCTCGTCTGCCCGAAGGACGGCGGCGACGTCGTCGAACGGAAGTCGCGCCGGGGCAAGGTCTTCTTCGGATGCGCGAATTATCCGGACTGCGATTTCGTCCTGTGGAACCGTCCAGTGCTCGAGCCGTGTCCGCAGTGCGGCGAGAAGTTCCTGGTCGAGAAAATCACGAAGCGCCACGGCCGCCAGCTGCTGTGCCACAAGGAAGATTGTGACTACGTGCGGAGCGAAGAGCTCACGGCCGTGTAAGTGAATTGCTGATTGTCGATTTTCAGCAATCATCAATCATCAATCAGCCATTCCACATGCGCAGCATCCACATCATTGGCGGCGGCCTCGCCGGCTGCGAGGCGGCGTGGCAGGCCGCGTCGCTCGGCGCCGACGTGACCATCCACGAGATGCGCCCGCTCCGCGCGACGGCCGTGCACAAGACGGATCAGCTCGCGGAACTGGTCTGCAGCAACTCCTTCCGAGGCGAC
>JANNHC010000321.1:0-1692 GCA_031404215.1 Acidobacteriota bacterium | reverse complement strand
CCCCATATCTTCAGCGGCCTCGTGCGCGTTCACGCCGCCGGAGGTGTCCCTGAGCCATTGACATCGCTGGCGGAGGGTGAGGCGTCGCATGCCTGGCCACAGGTGATTGCCGGGCGGCAGGCGGTGCTCTTTACCGGCGGCGCTGCCGATGGACCGAACGTACAGGTCTTGTCTCTTTCAACCCGCGAGACGAAAGTCGTCATTCCCGCGGGCTATTGCGGCCGTTATGTTCCCTCGGGACACGTCATCTACGTCCTCAGGAACACGCTCTTCGCCGTGCCATTCGACATCGACACCCTCGAAACCCTTGGCGTGCCCGTGCCGATCGTAGACGACGTCGCGGATGACGTCACCGATCGGACAGCGCATTTCGACTTTGCGAATGACGGAACGCTCGTCTACTTGAGCCGCGACGCTGTGACTTCGGACCGCACCATCGCGTGGATGGACAAATCGGGTCGAGTCGAGAAGCTGCTGGAAGCGCCGGGACGGTATACGTATCTGTTTCCTTCACCGGATGGACGGAAGCTCGCGTTTGTATCGGGACAGGATATTTGGGTGCTCGACGTAAAACGCGGGCGACCATCCCGCGTGTCCTTCAACACCCTCGGCAATCAATGGCCGGTGTGGGCGCCCGACAGTGCGCACCTGGTGTTCAGCGCGCAGAATCGGAGCGGCATCGGCCGCTCGCTCTGGTGGCTTCGCGCGGATGGCGCCGAAGAACCGCAGATTCTCTTGGAAAGCGCCGATGAACTGCATCCATCATCGGTCTCGCCGGATGGCACACACGTGGCAGTCCATCGGCGCAGCTCGGAAACGCTGTACGACATCTGGATGCTACCTCTCGAGTGCTCTGATCCGGAGCGTCCGAAAGCGGGGAAACTCGAGGTGTTTCTCCGCACTCCGGTGAATGAGTGGGGCGCAGTGTTCTCGCCGAACGGTCGGTGGGTGGCGTACTACTCGGAGGAGTCAGGGACGGGCGAGATTTACGTCCGGCCATTTCGCGGCCACGGGGGGCCATGGCTCGTGTCGAGCGGGGGCATCGCCGGGACGCTGGCTCACTGGCCCAGCGGCGGTCGAGCGCTGTACTACCTCAGTACAAATCGACACATCGTGGAGGTGACATACACGGAGGAAGGCAACTCATTTGTGGCTGACGAACCGCAGCGCTGGTCGGAAGCGACCTTGCCGTTCGCGGCGTTTAATGTCAGCCCGGATACCACACGTGCGATCATCGCGGTACCTGCGGAACCTCTGGACGCCCGCCACACCCTACACGTGACTTTTCTCCTGAATCTGTTCGACGAGCTTCGCCGACGCGCGCCAGCAGCTGTTCAGTGACAGCAACGATCAGTCCAGCCGTGTGGCAATGAGCTGAAGACGGGCTGCGTCTTTCACGTCTGCGCCGGCTGCTGCGCGGTTCCAGCGAATCGTGCCTCCCTCTCGCGCGTCAGGTGCGGCACGATGCCGAGTTGCCGCTCGATCAACATCAGCTGTCCGCGGTGATGCATCTCGTGCTCTTTGATCGAGAGGAGCATTTCGAAACGGCTTTTCGCCGGCTGGCTGCCTGGCATCGAGACCCTCTCACCTAACGCAGCCTCGTTCAGGCCCTCGAGAAACGATGCGAACGCCTCGGCTGACCGCTGTAGCATGTCGATGATCTCCGCCTTCGTGTGTAGCACCTGCTCTTCG
>JANNHC010000320.1:0-3219 GCA_031404215.1 Acidobacteriota bacterium | reverse complement strand
CCACGCTCCCTGGAAACTGGTCGTCATGTCTCGTGTATCAGACGGCATCCAGACCAGCAGACGTGGAATCGCATGGCCACTAACCTACCAGCGTTCACACGGAAGAAAAGTCGAGCGCGTCAGGCGGGGGGCTTCGCGCGGCCGCCGCGCCAGAGGGCGTCCGAGAAGTCCATGAAACACTGCCAATCGTAGCGGGTGAGGTTATGACCCCCGCGGCGGACGTGATACCCGCGGCGGCCGACGACGAGCGGGCGATTCAGAGGCGGCATGTCCTCAACGCCCATCGGTCTATCGCCCCAGAGCGCGAAAACGGGTGACGCGTGCACCTGACCAAGGAACTCGCCCCGCGGATCTGCCCAGAGGTCCTCGTCGGCGCTGGCGACGTAGAGCCCGCGGGGCGCGATCAATGAGAGCAGCATGTGCTGATCGACCGGCAGCGCCTCTGGGCGGCCGCTGAAGGTCCTGTACTTTCCCGCGAACCAGTGAGGGAACGCGTCGGTGATCCGCGCCAGCGTTTCGCCGAAAAACCGTCGGCTGAGTGCCGCGCCGCCCTCCCCCGACTCGTTGGCGACGACCAGGGTGAATCGCTCGTCTTCTGCCCCTGCCCAGAGTGCCGCCTTTCCGCCTCGCGAGTGACCGACGATCGCAACGCGCCTGTCGTCCACACGAGCGTCTGTTTCGAAGTAGTCCATCGCGCGGCGTGCGCCCCATGCCCAGGCGGCGAGCGCCGCCCACGCGGTGTCCGGTCGTGCCGCCGCACTATCCTCGAACAGCCGGATCGCACCCTCGCGGAACCGCTCCTTGTCATCAGGCGCAAGGTCACCCACCTGGATCGCGGCGATGCCGTAGCCGCGCGCAATGACCTGCTCAGCGGGCCAGAAGTCGGACTGCTCCCGGCGCGTCGGATCCGTGTTGCCGACGGGCCGATTGTTCAGCAGCAGGAAGACTGGAGCCGGCCCTTGCCTCGCGTTTGGCAGGAACAGCGTCAGGTCGAACCGGTGATCACGCTCGGCTTGCAGGCTGACCACAGCAATCCGCTTCAGCGTCGCCGCGCCGTCCATGGCGCGTTCGTTCTCTTCCAGAAGTTCGAACCTGAGACGCTCCGGCCGGCCCGGCGATCGTCCGTACACGTTGGCGCGGAACAGCTCGAGGATCTCGGTTCGCCTCCGACGCCACTCCTCTGGCGTTCGGACGCGTTGCCCGCCGCTGACGAGCGTGTCAGGCAGCGTGTAGGGAGGAACGCGTGATTCCTCATAATTGAAGCCCGATTGCTTCTCGGTGGTCTCAGAGACAATCCGAGGGTTTGCCTGCCACCCCGTTTGCGTGGTCCCGACCAGGACGGGGAGCAGGAGGGGAAACAGCAGGGCGATCGCGACGGCCACCGGGCGCGCACAACGCATAGCCGCAGATTGTATAGAAGAGTGCCATGAAATCAGAACCGATGGTCGTCCTGGGACAGGTGGCAGTACATGCTAGATTTTGAGCGTGCGGTACTCTAATGATTGAACCGCTGGCGCGGCTCGGCTACGCATCAAAGGCGCTCGTCTACGCCATCGTCGGAGGCCTGGCGACGGCCGCTGCCATGAACCGCGGGGGACGCGTCACCGACACGAGCGGGGCGCTTCGCGTGATCCTGAGGCAACCCTACGGGCAAGTGCTGCTGATCGTGCTGGCGATTGGCCTGTGCGGTTATGCGGTGTGGCGCCTCCTGGACGCGTTCATGGATCCGGACCGACACGGGACTGCGTTCAGCGGCCTGGTGACCCGGATCGGGAATGTGATCCGAGGGGCCGTTTACGGCGCGCTCGGCATCGAAGCGTTCCGGCTCGCACGGGGACTGCGGCGCTCAGGTGGAGACGAGGCCGAGCTCTGGGCCGCCCGCATCATGGACCTGCCTCTGGGGGAATGGCTGGTTGGCCTCGCCGGCATGGTCATCGCCGTCTATGGCGTATCACAGGTCATCGGCAGCCTCACACCGGGGATGGACAAGTCGGTCGATCTGTCGCGGATACCCAGGGGCCTGCGCGCCGCAGCTGTGAATGTCAGCCGATTCGGGGTCGGGGCCCGCGGCGTCATCATCGTGGCGGCCGGGACATTCCTGGTCCGCGCCGCGCTCGAGCGCGACCCATCACAAGCCGCAGGCACGCGCGAATCCATCGTGGAGCTCGCCGGCTCCGTCAACGGCCGCTGGCTCCTCGCGGCCATCGGGGCAGGCCTCATCGCCTACTCACTTGACCAGGCGATCCACGCCCGCTGCCGGCGAATACGGCCTGTGATGTAACGATGCCTGACGTGTCTTCACCGTGCGGTGGTCACAGCGATCATGTCGAACGTGCTCGCCCGGCCAGCGCGGCCGGTGCCTCGCACCGACAGCTTCGAGGCGGCCGGCGGACGCTCCACATCGTAGACCGTGGGACGTATCGCGTTGATGCGATCGTCGGCTGCGGTGTCTGAGACGTAATACGTCGCCTTCACCAGATGCCGGATGTCGCTGCCAGCCTCCAACAGCACGCGCTGCAGTTCGGCGAACATCTCCCCCACCTGGGCCACCGGATCGGCCGACCCGCCATACAGGCCCGAGACGAAGACCGGCTGCCCATCGTTCACGCGCGCTATGCGGCTGTACCGTCCGCTGATTGGCTCGATATGCTCGACGCGCCTGCGGCCGTCGCCAGTGCGACGGGCGGTGGCAACGAGCTCAATTTCAGCGGGCACGGATTCCTGGCGCCACTCGGTCACCACCTGCGGAGGCACCCTGGTGCCGTCGAAGGCGCTGGCGACGATCTCCTCCAGGCGCCGCGCGCTGCGCATGTCGCCGAGAAAGCTCTTGATCTGCACGACGTCGCCGAAGGTCAGGCCGACGGTCTCGAGGTCTCCACGCAGCTGCGCCAGCGTTTCGCGGATGGCCGGCTCGAAGTCACCACGTGCGGCGCGGCCAGAGACGATGACGAACGGTCCGGCAGGCTGGACGGCTGCATGCGACGCGCGGCCGGTGCGCTGCGGGAGGGCAGCGGCGGTCAGGCGGCTCGCGGCACCCGGTGCGGGGGTCCACGCTGTGGCCGCGATCGCGTCCATCGCGACCAGCGTGCCGGCTCGCGGCATCGCCGTTTCCACGAAGGTCACCGCGGGCTGCGTCTCGCGGCCGCCGAAGCGCTCCGCCAGCAGCCTGTCGATTCGTCCCGTCACTGAGGGATCGGCCACGTAGACGTGCAGGCGGAC
>JANNHC010000319.1:0-7561 GCA_031404215.1 Acidobacteriota bacterium | reverse complement strand
GCCGACCAGGCCGAGCCGCTCCACCGCGCGACGCGATTGGCCGTCACCGAGCCTCGGTGTTCAGGGAGACGATGACGCCGCTGTTGCTGCCGATGTCGATGAGCGACGAACCGTCGAGCGAGACCGTGTTACCCGATGAGCGGATGCCGTTCACGGTGTAGCCCTGGGTGTTGTTGCCGCCCCCGCCAAAGCTCACCGACTCCCCCATGTTGAAGTCGGTGACCACACCGGGCAGGATGCGGAGCAGCTCGAGCGCGCTGCGGCCGATGATCGACAGGTTGTCGATCTGCTTGGCGGTCAAGACGCCCTCGCGGGCGCCCGTCGGGGTCTGGATCAATTCCTGCTGCCCGGTGACGGTGATGGTTTCCGATTGCTGGCCGACATCCAGGCGCACATCGATGCCGCGCGTGTCGTTGGGGCTGAGCGCAATGGCCTTCCGTTCGTACGACTTGAACCCGGACAGCTCAACCCGGAGATCGTACTCGCCAGAAAACAGGCCCGTGATCAAATACTGTCCGCGCTCATCGCTGACAGCGTGCTGCGCAGCCCTGGTTGCCGTGTTCGTGACGGTGACGGTCGCTCCGGGCAGTACCCCGCCACTCGTGTCCTGGATGTTTCCGCGGACGGTGGCGGTCGTCGAGCCTTGACCGAACGCCGTCGCCGTCGAGATCAGCAGAGCGCAGAAGGTCGCAGCAGTCCAGCCTGCAACCGTGCGACCGCTATTCGCCCGTCCTCTCAACATGGTGCTCCTCTGACGGTGCGTGCCCGTCAAACTCATCTGTCGCCACAACACATGGACATGCCCAATGCTCCCCAGGGTACGCCGCACTTCTGTGCGCCGTGGCGAAAGATCCGCCAAGGGCACATACTAATCGATACAGACTAGGTTGGGTTAAAAATCGAGACAAGTGGCTGAAGGGGTGTGACGGTATATGTCGAAAGACATATACCGTCACGACTCCAGCTGAACAATACCCCGCTGCAACGCGACGGTGACGGCTTCGGTCCGATCCGCCACGGCGAGCTTTCCGAGAATACTGCTCACGTGCAGCTTCACCGTACCTTCGGTGATCTCGAGAATCGAGGCAATCTCCCGGTTTCGCTTACCGCTCACGAGCAGCCGAAGCACGTCGAGCTCACGCGTGGACAAGTGCGACCGCGACATTCCCTCGGCCAGAAGCGCGGCGACCTCCGGCGTAATGTGACGGCGGCCGCTCGCCGCCCGGCGTATGGCGTGCGTCAGCTCCTCGCGCTGAACCGACTTCGACAAGTAGCCCATCGCGCCGAACTGGAGCGCCGTGTAAATCTCCTCGTCGCAGACGTACGTCGAGAGCACGAGGATCCGCGCCGCTGGAAACTCCGCGCGAATCTTCTGCGTCGTCTCCGATCCGGTCAGACCGGGCAGACGCTGATCCATCAAGGTCACGTCCGGGCTGTGCGTGCGGAACAGCGCGAGGGCCTGCTCGCCGTTGGCCGCTTCGGCGCACACGGTCATGTCGGGCTCGAGCGCGATGATGCTCGCGAGCCCCATGCGAACGAGATAGTGGTCGTCTACGAGCATGATGTTGAGCTTGCCTGTCATGACTCACCAGAGCCCGCTCGCGCGGGCGGGAATGCCGTCAACCCGCACCGGCACCATCACGGCGAGCCGCGTGCCGGCGCCGGGTGTGCTGTCGATGTCCAGCAGGCCGCCAAGCTTGTCCACCCTTTCGCGAACGCCCTGCAGCCCGAAGTGAGCGCCTGGGATGGTCCCTTCGCCTGATTCCATCCCTTTGCCGTTGTCGCTCACAATGAGTTTCGTCGCGTCCGGAGCAATCCGCAGCTCGATGTCGATCCGCGTGGCGCAGCCGTGTTTGAGCGCGTTGGTGAGCGCTTCGAGGCCGATGCGCAGCAGGTGATGCTCCTCGGCGGCGTCGAGACGCTGCGGCTCGCCGGTGACCCGGACGTGCGCTTCCGCATGGGTATTGATCGTCATCTGGCGCGCGAGGTTCTCGAGCGCACCGGGGAGATCACGGCTCTCGAGCGCCTGGGACCGGAGATCCATGACTGACCGCCTCGTTTCCTCGAGGCTGTAGCGCAGCATCTGGCGCGCGACGTCGAGCGATTGCCGCGCCGCCTCTGGCGCCGTCTGAAAGCTTCCCGACACCGCCTCCAGCTGCAGCGCGATGCCGGCGAGTCCCTGTTCCACCGTGTCGTGAAGCTCCCGGGCCACGCGCGTCCGTTCGTGAAGCACCGCCTGGTACTGCTGGCGCTTCCGTTTCGCAATCGCGCGCATCCATAGCGCCCCCACACAGGCGGCCATCGCCAGGATGGCCGCCATCACCGCCGTGTGCCGCAGCGTCCACCAGGGGGCGGCCGCCAGCACGCGGACGTCCCCCGGCGATCGCAGGAACAACCGGAACGCCGGAGGCGGTCCTCCCTGATAGGAATAGACGCCCGTCACCGAGAGCAAACTGCCCGGACGCAAACCCTCCACGGCATCGCCGGCCTGCGAGACATCGAGCCGCGCGTCGAACACGGTGTCGCCGACTCGGAGCACGAGCACCCGCTCGACCGGCCCCATCAGGACGCTCAGAAGCCGACCCTCCATATGGACCAGTTCCGCATCGTGATCGGGAGTGAGCACGTGCTCCTTCGCGACATCGAGCGCAGGCAGTTCGCGGCCGCTGCCACTCACCATGAACACCGCATTCCTGAGGATCGGTTTTCCGGGAGTGACGGCCGGGAAGCCCGCGGCCTCGACGAGATCGCCAGGACGCACGCGCGGGCTTTGCTCGGTCTCGATCCGCACACTGCCGCTGTCGTCCTTCACATACAGCACGTTCACGACATAGCGGAACGTGGACGATGTCGTGAAATCACTCATCGCCACGGGTAGTCCTGAAATCCGCGCCGTGACGACGCCCCTGACGCGAATCCTCCGGTTCACTTCTCCCTGTGCCGAGTACTTGTAAATGTTGCCGATCGACCGCTCCGGCAACGAAAAGGGATCCGGCGGCGGTTCGATGACCGTGACGTCCTCGACGCGGCCCGCAAAAAGTGAGACGCCGCGCAACTGCTCGGAACGGCCGAATATCGTGCCGATGTTTCCCCGAAGACGCACCCGCGCATCGATGAACCGGGTGATGTCGGCGGCAGACGAGTAGTTCCAGAATGCCGCCCGGACCACTCCGTCTCCTGTGGCCATGTCCGCGTACATCACCCGCGAACCGGGATCCGCTGACAGCCAGGCCCGCTGGATCACGCCGACAACGTCCACATATTCGCAGTCGTACCGCCCCGTGAGCATCTCCGAATAGGCGATGCTGCGGCCAACGGGCATCGCACCGCGCCCGAGCCTCCGCACCCGTGAAGGCTCGACGTTGGGCGCAAAACCTCCCCGCACGGTCCGCCCCTCGATCTCGACGAGATCGCCCGGCTTCAGCTCGGCCCAGACTGCGACGGCGGCCGGATTGCTCGGGTTGGCCACGAATTGCCCAAACGCGCCGTCGTGCACAAAAAGAGTGGCTTTGAGCACCTCATCGAAATGGGTGACGGTCCCACGGATCCGGACCGGATAGCCCCGCTCCCCGCCGTCCTGCGACAACGCACGGATGTCTACGATCCGTGTCAGGAGCGGCAGCGGGGTCGCCGGTGTGTCCTGGGCGGTCGCCCCCCGGGCGGAAACACCCACCAGCGCGACCGCCACGGCGACGACACCGGTTAACCCAACCCGCATGGCGGCCGCATACTATCCCCGCATGAACGTGCGCGTCCAGTGACGCGCCGTTTCCGCCGTTCCTGCCGAGTAATGCGAACCCGTTATTGACCCACGCGACGGCCCAGCCTACGCTGCCATGATTGAAACTCCCCGCCGTTTTTTGAGGAAAATCACGTAATGGAGAGTCTGCGGAGCGTCCGCGCATGGCGGATGCCTCTCGTTCTATTGATCTTCGCACTGAACACCGCGTACCTGGCCGCGTTCGCGAGCCCGACCGTCTTCTACTTCGCCAATGTGGTCTTCCACATGGCGACGGGCGTGGTCCTGGCAGTCGTATTCGTCGTGCGCGCGCGCCGCCGGGATGCTGGTGCGGCGGCCAACCTCCGTCCCGAAACCGCACAACCCATGTGGCGCCAGGGTCTCAAGATCCTCGCCTCGATCATCCTGGCTGCAGGCGTTGCCATCGGCCTCGTGATCATGGTTGTGGGCGCCGCGGGACGCTGGCGCTGGCTGCTGCCCGCCCATATCGCGCTGTCGCTTGCTGGCGCGGTGCCCCTGCTCCTCCTCCGCGCGTTCTCGGTCTTCCGGCGAGGCGATCCACGGCAACGTGCGATGGCCGGCGCCGCGTGCGCCGCCGCGGTGATTGCCGCCGTCGCGGCGCCGATGGCCCTGACGACCGCGTCGGGACGCGCGCGCGCCCGACGGACACGATTCGCAATCCGACTCTCGTGCCGGTCAGCATGGACGAAGAAGGCGGCGGGCCATCGAGCCCGTTCTTTCCCTCGTCGGCCGACACCAACGTCCACGGAATTATTCCGGCGAATTTCTTCATGACGAGCGACAGCTGCGGGCGCTGTCACACCGAGATCTACGACCAGTGGAAATCCTCGATGCACCACTTTTCGTCGTTCAACAACCAGTGGTATCGAAAGTCGATCGAGTACATGCAGGATGTCGTCGGCACGAAGCCGTCGAAATGGTGCGCCGGCTGCCACGATCACGCGGTGTTCTTCAACGGCCGCTTCGACCGGCCGATTAAGGAACAGATCAACACTCCCGAGGCGCAGGCCGGCCTGGGCTGCACATCCTGCCACTCGATCACGCACGTGCGAAGCACGATGGGCCAGGGAGATTTCGAGATCGAGTATCCGCCGATGCACGACCTGGCCGCGAGCGACAACCCCGTCCTGCGGTTCGTGCACGATCAGCTGACCTACATCGACCCGCAGCCACATCGCGAGGTCTTCATGAAGCCGTTCCATCGCGAGCAGACGCCCGAGTTCTGTTCGAGCTGCCACAAGGTCCACCTCGATGTGCCGGTCAACGCGTACCGGTGGTTCCGGGGCTTCAACGACTACGACAACTGGCAGGCGTCCGGGGTCTCGGGCGAAGGGGCACGGTCGTTTTACTACCCGAAGAAACCGTCGAAATGCGCGGACTGCCACATGCCGCTCGTGGACGCGAAAGACCCCGCAGCGAAGAACGGCAAGGTGCGCTCGCATCGATTCGCCGCCGCGAACACCGCGATTCCGTTCGTGAACGGCGACGCCGCGCAGCTCAAGGCGGTGCAGGACTTCCTCCGTGACGGGCAGATTTCGGTGGACGTGTTCGGCGTCGTTCGGACATCGGCCACAGAGACGACCGCGGCCGGCCCGTCGCAGGCCTCCAGCGAGCCTCGCACCGCGAGCACCTTCGCGGTTGGAGAGGAGTCGATGAACTTCGGCGCCGCGCAGAACTTCCTCGCGCCGGCCGCGGATGTCGTCGCGCCGCTCGGAAAAGTCGATGCGGCGGTGCGCCGTGGAGACTCGGTGCGCGTGGACGTCGTCGTCCGCACTCGAAAGGTCGGCCACTTCTTCCCGGGCGGGACAGTGGACGCGTTCGACGTCTGGGTCGAGCTCGAAGCCGTGGACGAGCACGGCCGGACGCTGCTGCACAGCGGCGCGGCGGCCGACGGAGGCCGTGGGCCAGTCGATCCCGGCGCGCATTTCTACCGGAGCCTCCTCCTCGACGAGCACGGCAACCCGATCAACAAGCGAAACGCGTGGAGCGCGCGATCGGTGGCCTACGTCCGGCTGATTCCTCCAGGCGCTGCCGACACCATTCATTACCGCCTGCGAATTCCAGACGACGCGGGGGACAAGATTTACCTCAAGGCCAAAGTGAACTACCGGAAGTTCGCGTGGTGGAATACGCAGTGGGCCTTCGCGGGCGTCCGCGATCCCGCTCAGCCAAAGCCGTCAGTCTCGCCGTCGCACGACGATGGGAAGTGGGTATTCAGCGGGAGCACGGCGCAGGTATCCGGGCAGGTGAAGGCGATCCCTGACATTCCGACCACCATCATGGCCCAGAGCGAAGCGACGCTTCGCGTGCTGCCGCGCGGAACCCCTCTGCCCAGCTCACAACCGGTGATGGACCCTTCGGTTCGTGAGCGCTGGAACGACTACGGGATCGGGCTGCTGCTGCAGGGAGACATCAGGAACGCGGAGGCCACGTTCCTGAAGGTCACACGAATGGAGCCTCGATATGCCGACGGCTGGGTCAACGTGGGCCGGGCGCGCCTGCAGGAAGGCAACATGACGGGGGCCGAGGAGGTGCTGCGCAAGGCGCTCGAGGTCGATCCGGAGCTGGCCAAGACGCATTTCTTCCTGGCCACCGCGCTCAAGAGCCTGGGGCGCTACGACGAAGCCATCTCCCACCTGCGCATCGCATCGTCCAAGTACCCGCGCGATCGCGTCGTGCTGAACCAGCTCGGCCGCGTGCTGTTTCTGAAGCGACAATATAAGGATGCAATCGGGGCGTTCACGAGCGTGCTCGCCATCGATCCCGAAGATCTGCAGGCGCATTACAACCTGATGCTGTGTTACCAGGGGCTCGGCGACACGGCCGCGGCCGCCCGCGAGCGGACGTTATATGAACGGTTCAAAGCGGATGAGTCGTCGCAGGCCATCACCGGGCCCTACCGGCAGCTTAACGCGGACGACAATAACGAGCGGCAGCAGATTCACGAGCATGCGGTGGCGGCCGCGCCTGCGCCCGCGAAGTACCGCGCCACCGGCGCGGGCGGGCGGTAGCAATCCGATGATGCCGCTACGGGCCCTCTTCGTCGCCCTCGCGCTCGGTGTCCTCGCGATCGGCGCGATCGCGCAACCGGCCTCGACGCTTCCGCAATTCACCGATGCGACCGCGGCTGCCGGGATCCGTTTCCGGCACACCAGCGGTGCATTCGGTAAGAAATACCTGCCGGAAACACTCGGGTCGGGGGCCGCGTTTCTTGACGTCGACAGCGACGGATGGCAGGACATTCTCCTGGTGAATTCGCGGAACTGGCCGGGGCGTGCAGGCGCGCCCTCGTACCCGGCGCTGTACCGGAATAACCGCAACGGCACGTTCAGCGATATCACGCGTGCGGCCGGTCTCGCGGTCGAGATGTACGGCTTTGGGGTGGCCGCCGCCGACTACGACAACGACGGTGACACCGACATCTACATCACCGCACTCGGTCCCAATCGCCTGTTCAGAAACAACGGGGGCCTGCGCTTCGAAGACGTGACCGTCCACGCGGGCGTCGGTGATCCGGGGTTTTCCACGAGCGCGGTCTGGTTCGACTACGACCGCGACGGGCGTCTCGACCTGTTTGTCGGGAACTACGTCGAATGGTCGCCCGAGAAGGACCTGTTCTGCACGCTGAACGGCAAGACGAAATCCTACTGCACGCCCGAGTCCTACAAGGGGCAAAGCCCGACGCTCTACCACAACGCCGGAGACGGCACGTTCGAGAACGTCACGCGCAAGGCGGGAGTGTACGACCCTTCCGCGAAGACGCTCGGCCTCGCGCGCATCGATTTCGACAACGACGGCCGG
>JANNHC010000318.1:0-5686 GCA_031404215.1 Acidobacteriota bacterium | reverse complement strand
CTTGGCGGTATCGTCGACGCCCTCGAAGCGGAAGAAGAGATAAAAGGCGCCGTCCGGCCAGGCGAAGCCGATACGGTTGGAGCCCTCAAGGCCGCCGCAGACGATCTCGCGCCCGACCCGCGCGCGTTCGATCTGCTCGCGCACGAACGTCTCGCCGTCGTCGAGAGCTGCGACCGCACCACGCTGCATGAAGGCGGCGACGCCGGAGGTCGAATATTGGATCAGGTTCTCGATGACGCCGCCGATGTTTTCCGGCGCCGCTATCCAGCCGATGCGCCAGCCGGTCATCGCCCAGTTTTTTGCTCCTCACGCGTGTTCGCCTGGGCCTCCAGCCGATCGAGCTGACAGTTGAGAACGGCCCCCTGGAACTCACCGAGGCGGTAGTTGCCCGACACGACGTGATGCTCGTACCACAAGCCGTCCGGCACGCGCCCGCAGTTCTGGATGGATCGGCACGACTCGGCCGGCCCGTCATCGTTCGTCGTCACGATGCCACCCTCGCCAGAGGTGAGATTCTTGCTGGACTGGAAGGAAAACGATCCCATGTGCCCGAGCGAGCCAGCCGGACGGTCTTGATAACGCGCGCCGTGCGCGTGTGCGGCGTCCTCGATGACGGCCAGGCCGTGCTCGCGCGCGATTGCACTGATCGCGGTCATGTCCGCGGGCTGTCCGGCGAAATGGACGGGGATGATCGCCCTCGTGCGCGGCGTGACGGCGGCACTGACGGCAGCCGGATCCAGGTTGAAGGTGTTCAGGTCAATGTCTGCGAAGACGGGAACGGCATTGGCTTCGACGACGGCGGTCGCGGTTGAGACAAAGGTATACGGTGGAACAATGACCTCGTCCTCGGCGCGAATGCCCGCCGCGAGCAGCGCGACACGCAGCGAAACCGTCCCGTTCGCGACGGCGATGCCGTGTGTGCAGGCGTGCATTGCGGCGAATCGGCGCTCGAATTCCGACACTTCCGAGCCGTCCAGACGCCCCCAGTTGCCGCTGCGGAGCGTCCGGAGCAGCCGTTCTTCCTCCGCCACGCCAAAGATCGGCCACTGCGTGAAGGGCTTCGTGCGTAAGGGCGTCCCTCCGAAAAGAGCGAGCATCTCGTGGCGGGACACTAGGTTCGTCGCCCCATGTAGATACAGCCGTCTGAGCCGGAGCCCACGCGCATCAATTCCCGGAAGCCCAGCCGTTCATAAAAATCGACGGCGGCATCATTGAGCGTGCTGACACCAAGATGCGCGCCCGGAGAGCCCCGCCAGCGAAGTGTATCCATGATCTGCTCGATCATGAGGCGGCCATAGCCAAGGCCTTGCGCGCGCGGCAGCAGATCAATGTGCAGGTGAGAGGGATAGACGTCGTAGGGATCGGGGCAGAAGTAATCCGGATGGTGATACGAGTGATGCGCCTGCTGGATCCGCGTCCATGAGTGCGAGTCACCCTGCGGCGCAGGAAACCGCGCGCACAGCCGCGGGCGCCACTCGGCTTCGTATCGTGCATAGAACGCATGCGAGTCCAGCGCACCGAGCGCGTAGCCGCATATGCCGTCGCGGTCCTCGAGGACGAGACCGAGCTCCGGCTCGAAGGCCAGGTAAGGTCCCACGAAGATGCGGCCCAGCGCGTCCGGGTCGTCCTGATAGTACGGCTCACCATCCTGGCCGTGGTCGCCGGTCTTGAGGCACACGTAGTAGGCGTGACGCTCGTCGTCTGGCGTGGCGGGGCGGATGATGCCCTCCGTCATGGGACGAGACCGGTCCTGTCGCCGGACACGTGTTGCCGCAGGAGATGCTGCAGCCGGACCACCATGCCGCGACGGTCCCCAGCGGGCATCTGAAAAGTGCCGACCGGCGTGCATTCCTTCCTCTGTGCCGACTTGAACTTCAGGTAGCGCTCGATCACGTCCAGCTGCTCCCGCAAGCTCCACGTGCGCCGGAACAGCGAGTGAAAGAGCGGACGCTGCCGGAGTTCTGTGATCCGGTCGCAGACCCCGCGCAAGCGAGTGGCTTGCCGCGCGAACGCCGCCTGATCGTCTTCCCACTGTGGCGAATCACCGGACACCAGCGTGCGCGCCAGTTCGTAGAGCGCCTCGGCCTCGGAGCCTTCTTCCTGCGGCAGATAGTAGCAATCGCAAAACAGGATCAAGTCCTCGAGCGCAATTGGGCGCGAGACTGTTGCGAAGGCGGGTAACCACTCGCGCATCGCATCCAGATACGCGCGGCGCGGGTCCCAGGCGCGATCGGTACACGCGAATTCGGCCAGCGTTCGGAGCGGCACATAGTTCAGCGGCAGTTCGTTGTTCGGATTGCTGAGCAGTCCCGTCACCATGCCCCGCAGTTCCAGCGGCCGGCCTGAGTACGGTCCGCAGAAGAACCGGCTCCCGTCGTAATCGTTGGCGTGGAGGTTGTCCCAGATGAGCGGCTTCCGGCGGAGGAGGGTCTGCAGATCCCGCACGTGGGCGAGGGTGATCTCACGGGAGACGATGTCGGGCCCAGTCCAGAAGATGTCGATCTCCGGCGAGAGCTGGCGGCCGATGGCTGCCAGATACCCGTCGCCGCCCAGCTGGTTGGCGGCCATCCGTCCGCAGTACGCGGTTGGGCAGAAGCTGAAACGCGCGGCTGGCACACGCGTGCGGGTCCACGAGAACACGGCGTTTGCCACGTGACACTGGGCCGAGGCCAGCGAGCCCCATCGCTCGACATCCTGAGGCTCGAGGTGGTCAGGAATGTCGTCGAAGAGCAGCGAAAAATGCGTGCACCCCAGGCCGAGCATCTGTTCGACACGCGCATGGAGGCGATCGAGCTCGGCGCCGTCGCGATACCGGATGTCCAACCCGGGACTGAGTGCGTAGACGAAGTGAATCTGGCGCTCGCGACACGCCCGGATTAGCTGCGCGAGCTGGTCCGCATCCTCGGCGGAGTACGGTTCACGCCAGAGCGCGCGATGATGCAGGTCATCTTTTGGGGCGTACACGTACGTGTTCAGTCCCCAGCCTGCCATCCAGTCGAACAAGGTGACGCGCTCAGCCTGGGTCCATGGCTTGCCGTAGAAACCTTCGATCACCCCCGTGAGGAAGTTGGTGGACGGGTGTGTCATGCGGAGGGGCGGGTCACCGCGCACAGGCTACGCGTGGAGCGATATCGCGGGCAATAGATTTCTATCATCAGTCATCACTTGCCGTGTCGCGTCTGGAGCCCGTTTTGCCACAAACACTGTTCCGGGCCTCCTCGCAGGAGTCCGGCGATTTGTGCATTCCCGTCAGTCCGCCAGGTCGAACCTCACCGAGACGGTCATGACCACCTCCACCGGCACGCCGTTGAGGAGCGTGGGGCTGAATTTCCACTGCCGAACGGCGTCCACGGCCGCGATCGCGAAGTCCGGATGAACCTGGGCGCTGAGCACGCGGACGAAGGTCACGGTGCCGTCATGGCCGATGATCGCTTCGAGCGGCACGACGCCTTCGCGGCCAGCGTCGCGCATTGTCGGGGGATACGTTGGCCGCACGTCGACCTCTTTCATCGGCACCCGGATGTTGCCACCGACCCGAATCGGCTTCGCGCCTTGGGGCTGCGACGGTTGCCGCGGCGCCACGCGTTGCCCTCTCACGTGGATCGTTTCCCGCAGCTCGCCAACCTGCAGCGTAATGGCGCGATCCCAGTCGCGGCTGTTTTGCAGCTCGAACTCGTGGCCCAACGGGCGGAATCCGGCGAGCGATGCCGCGAGCACATAGCGTCCGGGCTGGATGCCGGCGAAGTCGAAACGTCCGGCCGCATCTGTTGTCGCCTGCCATTTCTTCTGGCTGGCATCTTCCAGCGTCAATGCCACTCCGGGCAGCACCGCGCCGCTCGTGTCGTAGACGGATCCCGAAAGGGAAGCAGGAGCCGTCTGCCCGGTACGCAAGGCGGCCGTCGGCACCGCGATGGCGACGAGCAGTACGGCGGTGGCTCCGATGGCACGATACGAGGGCGTCTTGCGGTTCAAGCCAGGGTTTAACATGGCGGCAATTCTCCTCTCCAACGTTGACGGGCGGACCATCGGCACAGCCGAAGCCCACGCAGATCCTGGCCGGCACCTCCTGGCAACTTCCAGCAGGTGGACGGCATATTCGCGCGCGGAAACTCCCCGATCAAGCACGGCGTCGTCGCACGCCTGTTCGCTCGTGCGCCGCAGGTGTGTGCAGACGATCCACATCAACGGGTTGAACCAGCACACCGTACGCAGCCACTCGGCGCCGGTCTGCACGAGCCAGTCGTGCCGCTTGATGTGGGCAAGCTCGTGGCACAGCACGGCGTGGATGCGATCCTCCTGCCAGTCTGTCGCATGCCACGGAAGCAGCACCCGGGGGTGCAACCATCCCCATGTGGCAAGCAGGTCCGACGTGCCTGTTTGCAGGATGACGACCTCGCGTGTCAGGCCGTAGGACGCCGCGACCCTCGCGGTCGTCGAGGTCCAGAGCGGGTCCTGCACGCGCTCGGCCCGCGATCCGATCCGGATTAATCGCCTGATCGCGGAGAGCGTGACGGCCGCGCCAGCCATCACACCTGCCGCCCACACGACCGTGAAGAAGGAAAGGACGGCGTCGCGGCGTTTGCCCGGCCGGCCCGGAGACGAACCGCCGGGCGGCACCGCGGACACCGCGGGCAGCGCCTGAGGCACAGGCGTATTCGGCGCCGGCATCGAGATCTCCATGGCTGGCAGGAGCAGGGTGAGAGGAACCACCGCCGCCGCGGCGAACAGGGCGGTCGCGAGCACCCAGTGGCGGAGCGCGGCGGAGCGGTGCGCGAGGACTGCCTCGAGTGCCAGGCCCAGCAGCAGCATAATGGAAGACCGCATCGAGAGGTCCATCAGGAGCGTCATCACGACTCGCCTCTGGCGTTCTTGACCAGCTCGGCGATCCGTTCGAGCTCCTCGTCCGACACTCTGGCGGCTTCACCGCCGAGCAGCGCCGCGACCGCCTTCGCGCTCGACCCGTCGAAGAACGTGTCCACGAGGTGTCTCAGCGCCGATTTCCGCGCGGAGTGCCTCGGCACCGTCGGCGTATAGATGTATCGAAGGCCCTCTTCCTCGTGCTTGACATGGCCTTTCGTTTCGAGGACCCGAAGCTGAGTGCGTACCGTGGAGTACCCGGGCGCACCGGACACCCCGTCCATGATCTCCGCGGCGGTCGCTCGACCGAGTCGATACAGGACGTCCATGATCTGCCGTTCGCGTTTGGTCAGGAGGGCGGGCGTTTGCCTCGGCATGCTATTTTTATAACACCTCTGCGACTTTAATAGCACGGGCTCCGGGTTGTGTCAACTGCCCCCGGCGGCTGGTAGTGGGTCCGTTTGAATTGAGCCGCGCTGAAATCTCTGGCCCATCGTGACACAATGGGGCTATGCCTAGTCGAGCAAGCAAGAAGAAACCTGCTGACCGAGATTTTGTCTCAGTCGCCAGACGCGTCGTTGAGCAAGCCATTGGGGAACACTTGGACGGTTCGCCATTACCGCAGTCTGAGCCCGACACTCGCAACCCTCACGCGCTGGCTCTGAGCAAGCTGGGCGCGTCCAAGGGCGGTAAGGCGCGGGCTAATGCGCTGAGCGCCGCTAAGCGGAAATCAATAGCGAAGAAGGCGGCAAAGGCGCGCTGGAACCGCGGGCGTTAATCCGACGCGTCGTCACCAGCCGACAACAACAACATTTGTTGTCCATTCTTG
>JANNHC010000317.1:0-2519 GCA_031404215.1 Acidobacteriota bacterium | reverse complement strand
ATTAGTGGCGGCAATCACGACCGCGGGCATCCGGCGAAGTGTATCACGCTGACTCGGGTGGGCGCATCCGTCGCTCCTTCTATAATGGTCGCGTGGGACTGTCGTTCGACGACGAACCGATTGCCGCCGCGTCGCTCGGGCAGATGCACCGCGCCGTGCTTCGCGACGGGCGCCAGGTAGCCGTCAAGGTCCAGCGGCCCAACATCCGCGGGGAACTGGCGCTCGACACGAGCGATCGGCCCGCGCGGCGGCGCAGAACGTCTGGACGATGATCAGCGCGGTGCTGTTCGATCTCGACGATACGCTGTTCGACCATCGCGGCTGCGCGCGCGAGGCCCTTGCGGCCGTCCAGCAGGGGCACGATGGCTTGCGGGCCATGCCCTTCGAGGCCCTGGAGCGGGCGCACGCGCGGTTGCTCGAGCGATTGCACGGCGACGTGATGATGGGGCGGATGCCGCTCCACACGGCGCGGCTCGAGCGGTTCCGGCTCTTGCTGGCAGTGGCCGGTGTGACAGGCAGTGAGGACGTGGTGGCCGGGATCGCGGGCACGTATCGGGATGCGTACCGCGCGTCACGCCGGGTCGTCGCTGGCGCCGCGGCCCTTCTGACGGCGGTCGGGGAGCGCGCCCGCATCGGTGTCGTCTCGAACAACCTGCTCGAGGAGCAGCGGGACAAACTGCGGACCTGCGGCCTGGACGAGTTCGTCGATGCGCTCGTTGTTTCCGAGGAGGCGGGCGTGGCGAAGCCGGACGCCGCGATCTTTCAGATCGCGCTCGACCGGCTGCAGTCGCCGGCCGGGGAGAGCGTGATGGTCGGCGACTCCTGGGCGGCCGACGTCGCAGGGGCGCGCGCGGCGGGTATCCGCGCGATTTGGTTCAACCCGGCGGGCGCCTCCGCGCCGGAAGGGGAGCGCCCGGTCCGGGAGCTGCGCGCCTTTGAACCGGTCGAGGCGGCGGTGAGGATCATCTTTGACACGACTCGGGATTGATCTCGGCGGCACGAAGATTGAGATTGTCGCGCTCGATGCGACCGGCGCCGAGTGTTTCCGGAGGCGCATCGCCACGCCGCGCGAGGATTACCATGGGACGATTGCCGCGATCGTGTCACTGGTGAGCGAGGCGGAGCGCCTCGTCGGCCCGGCGACCGTCGGCATCGGGATGCCGGGGACCATCTCTCCCGCAACCGGGGTCGTCAAGAACGCGAATTCCACGTGGCTGAACGGACAACCGTTGGCGCGCGACCTCGTGCGGGCGCTGCAGCGCGAGGTGCACCTGGCGAACGACGCGAACTGCTTCGCGCTGTCGGAAGCGGTGGATGGGGCCGCGGCGGGAGAGTCCATCGTATTCGGGGTCATCATCGGAACCGGCGTGGGCGGAGCCATCGTGACGGACCGGCACGTCCTCGTCGGGGCGAACGCGATTGGCGGCGAGTGGGGGCACAACCCCATGCCGTGGCCCGAGTCCGAGGAATGGCCCGGGCCCCCGTGTTACTGCGGCCGCACCGGCTGCATCGAGACGTTCCTCTCCGGTCCGGGAATGTCGCGAGACCACCAGGACCGGACGGGCGAATTCGTGGAGGCTGTCGCCATCGCCGACCGGGCCGCCGCCGGCGACCGAGAGGCGGATGCCACGCTCCAGCGGTACGAGCGGCGCATGGCGCGCGCGCTTGCCGCCGTGATCAATGTCGTGGATCCCCACGCGATTGTGCTCGGCGGAGGGCTGTCGAATATCAGCCGCGTGTACGAGCGCGTGCCGGCGTTGTGGAAACCGTTCGTGTTTTCAGATTGTGTCGTGACGAAACTGCTCCCGGCGCGTTTTGGAGACTCGAGTGGCGTGCGTGGCGCCGCATGGTTGGGAACAAGTGGAATGAAGCGGTTCTAGGCTGTTGGCTCGTCTAGGACGCCAGAACCGAAGGATATTTCATTACCCGATCCAACTCGAGTCTGGTAATCCTGAAATGCGAAGCGCTCCAGACCGGACGCCCGTCGCGCAGCAGGATCGCCTGCGGCGTTTGATGACGGATCCCCAACCGGACCGCCGCCTCATCCGAGACTGCGCGGTGGCTCTGAACGGTAATGAGCTTGTACGAGGTCTGCACATCGGCGGCCTCGAGGTGGGCGTTCAGCTCATCGAGGGCCTCGCAGCTGATTCCGCACGTCCGGCTGTGTTTGAAAAGCAAGACGGGCCGCCTGCCCGATTCAGCGATTGCCGCGTCCAGTTCGTCGAGATGCGAGAGGGGCGTCAACGGCGACATCACGCCTATTGTACCGTTTCGCCACGACGGATTCGAGCTGAACAAGACCCTGTCACGACGGCGCCTGGTGCGACCTCGTATGGAAGCCTGCCGCTTCGAGATGCTGCCGAACCGCGGCAAATGCGGCGCGGGCCTCGTCGGAGAGCGTCACGGCGCCGCGATTGATCGCGCGATCGACGTTGAACATGCGGAACCGGATGCCCTCCATGTGAAACGCACGGATGGCGACGGCGAGCGCCGCGCATTCGTCGAGAAATGATGCCGTG
>JANNHC010000316.1:0-2879 GCA_031404215.1 Acidobacteriota bacterium | reverse complement strand
GTACGTCGCCGTGTCGAGCGGCAACGAGCTCGACCAACTGGTGTGGGTGGATCGAACCGGCCGCACGACAGAGGCGATTGGCGAGCCGCGCGCGGCGATCGTCGATCCCGCGCTGTCTCCGGACGGGCAGAGAGTGGCGTTCGCTGCCAGGGAAAACGACAACACCGACGTGTGGATCCACGATCTCGCGCGCGGCGCCGCGAGCCGCCTGACGACAGATCTCGAGCCGGAGTCCGATCCCGCATGGTCGCCGCGCGGCGACCTGCGGCTGTTAGCGCGCGTGCCGCGGACCAACACTCAGCAGTCCCGCATCTTCGCGCGGAACGTGAACGAAGGCACCGAGGAGCGCCCCCTCGTGGACGGACGGTTTCCGAAACTGGCTCCGGACGGCCGTCTGCTCGTGTACACGAACGTCGTGACAGGCACCGGAGCGCTGTCACTCGCGCGGCTTCCCGAGGGCAGCGGGCCGGTGGTGCCGGTGCCGTGGCCGCCGGTCTCGGGCGGAGAGGAACGCGGCGGCGCCATCTCTCCAGACGGGGGGCTGATCGCCTACTCATCGTCGGAGACGGGGCGGCTGGAAATGTATCTCCGCGGCTTCCCTGACGGCCGCGGCAAGTGGCCGGTGTCAGTCGATGGAGGCCGCCTGCCGCGCTGGGGACGCGAGAGCGGCGAACTCTTTTTCATAGGCGGAACGGGTCCATCGACCCGGTGGCTGATGGTCGCCACCGTTCGTCGCGACGGCCCGTCCGTGATCGTCGGCAAACCGACTGCGCTATTCAAGGATCCCGAGATCAGCACGCGGATGATTACGCCCGGGTTCGACGTGACCGCAGACGGCCAGCGGATTCTCACCGTCAGGCGTGCCGAGCAGAAGGACGGGCGGACGGACGGCTCACAAATGGGGCCGCGCCTCGTGGTGGTCCAGAACTGGGTCGCGGAATTCACGGGCAAACGTTGAAGGGCTCGTTGCCAATGCTCAATCGTGTCCCCTCGACGGGGGGATGAACGTCTATCCGCGCTTTGTCCCGCGAGCTGGCGGTGTCTTCACGAGCCCGGTCCGGGGATCGACCTCTGCGTATTCGAACGGCTTGCGCAAGCTGCGCCACGGTTCGTCGTTATAGCAATCGATCAGGAACGGCCCCTTCGCGACCGCCGGCGAGAGGATTGCCAGGAAGGTCATCGGCTGTTCCGACGGATTGTGAATCGCATGCACGACGTTCTTCGGGATGAAGGCACACTCCCCCGCTTTGAGGCGGCGTTTCTCGCGGTCCACCCACTGCTCGGCCACCCCATCGATCACGTAGATAATCTCCTCGCGCGCCGGGTGGTAGTGAAACTGGTGACCGGCGCCCGGCCGCATCCTGACGCGCACGAGCGTCAGCTGCTTCGTGTGCGTCAGCCCCGGTTGCGACAGCCACCAGTGTTTGCCCCACGGCGCGAATTCCACACGAGCCTTCGCCGCCGTCACGAACCGCAGCGCCTTGATCGCGTCAGTCATGGCGCTCACCGGGTCGCTCCTCTGCGAATGCTCTTGAACAGCTTGATCTGGTTCGCGATGGCACGCTCGGCCGGAAGCCGTTCCACCGAGCTCGCGCCGTAGAAGCCGTCCACCCCGCGGCACGTCGTGATGATGTATTCGGCGTCGGGCGGCTCGGAGATCGGGCCGCCGTGGCAGATGACGAGGACGTCGGGATTCACGCCCCGCGCGGCGTCCGAGATGGCCTGGATCCGCGTGACGCAATCGTCCAGCGTCTTCGAGCTCCTCGCCCCGATCGATCCGCCGGTCGTGACCCCCATGTGCGCGACAATGAGGTCGGCCCCGGCATCGGCCATGCGCTCGGCTTCAGAAGGGTTGAAGACGTAGGGGGTCGTCAGCAGATCCATCTCCCGGGCGAGCCGAATGATGTCCACCTCGAGCTGGTAGCTCATGCCGGTCTCCTCGAAGGCCTGTCGCATGTCGCCGTCGAAGAGACCTACCGTCGGGAAGTTCTGGATGCCCGCGAAGCCGAGCGTGCGAAGCTCTCCGAGGAACAGTCTGGGGATGATGAACGGATCGGTCCCGTTGACGCCGGCGAGGACCGGTGTCTTCTTCACGACCGGGAGCACCTCGTAGGCCATCTCCTTGACGATCTGGTTCGCGTTGCCGTACGCGAGGAGGCCCGCCGAGCTGCCGCGACCGGCCATCCGGTAGCGCCCCGAGTTGTAGACGATCAGCAGGTCGATGCCGCCCGCCTCCTCGCTCACCGCGGAGAGCCCTGTGCCGGCGCCGCCGCCGATGATCGGCTCGCCGCGCGCGATCTGCTCGCGGAACCGCTTCAGAATGCCCTGCCGAGAATTGTCCACGCTCACCAATTGCCTCCTGCTCCTGGGCAGGGCTGAAGCCCTGCGCTACGAATAGTTGGTCGGAATCCGTCGATCCATTTTCATCAACTCGAGTAGCCGGTTGGCTGCCGCGTCGGCGAAGTCGGGATCGTTGATGTGAAGATCGAGCTCCGTCACCTCAATTTTTACTGCTCGCGGGGTCCCATCCCCGCTCGCGGCGGCGCGAGTCGCATCGGCCACCCCAACGCGGCTGCCGCGTTGGGGGCCCCGGCCGCTCGCTCGCCGCAGCCGCAGGCGCTCCTGGACACCGGATCGGATCGCGTCGTGGAGCGCCTTGCGCGCTGCGGGGTCGTCGAACGGCTGCCCCTCTCTGTCGATCGCGGATACCCCGCGCCCCGGGAGCAGTACGGCGACGGGCCCCTTCGCCGCCGACAGCTTCCGGGCGATGCCAGCGCCGATCGCGGCGTTTTCTTCCGGCGTCGTGCGCATCAGCTTCACGACGGCTTTGTGTTTATAGAAGTGACGACCATTGAACCGCGCGGGAACCGACTCAGGCC
>JANNHC010000315.1:0-1691 GCA_031404215.1 Acidobacteriota bacterium | reverse complement strand
GACAAAGATCTCCTGGTAATACGCCGCACCACCCCCGCGATACCAGTCCCCTTGCTCGGCCGCTCCCGTGGCCCCCCCGGCACCCCGGGCACCCCCCGCACCCGTGGCACCGCAGGCACTCGCGATGGCTCTTCCGATCCGTGTCCACGTCGCGCCCGCATCATCCGACCGATAGAATCCGGCTTCGTCGACGACCGGACCGGACGGAGAATCGGTCACGACCTGAGCGCCGAACCCTCCTCGCCCACGCGGCCCCTTCGCGCTGATGAGCGCATACACGCGTTTCGGGTTGCGCGGGTCCACACCGAGCGCCACGCGTCCCACGTCGTCTTTCGGAAGGCCGTTTGTGAGCTTCGTCCAGGTCTTGCCGGCATTGGTCGTCTTGAAAATGCCTCCCTCGGGACCCCCGCCGATCATCTGTCCCACGGCGCGGCGCCGCTGGTACGAGGAGGCGTAAATGATGTCGGGGTTCTTCGTGTCGAACACGGCGTCGCTGATGCCGGTGTCCTGACTGATCGTGAGAACGGCGTTCCACGTCGCCCCGCCGTCGGTCGTCTTGTACAGGCCGCGCTCTCCGCCGGCCGACCAGAGTGGCCCCTGCGATGCGACGTAGACGGTATTCGAGTTGCGCGGATCGATCAGGAGCTTGCCGATGTGTTCAGACGTCGTCAAGCCGACGTTCTTCCATGTCTTGCCCGCATCGGTGGACTTGTAGATACCGTCGCCGAAGTGCGCGCTGCGCTGGCTGGCGTTCTCGCCGGAGCCGACCCACACCACGTTGGAATCCTTCGGATCGACCACGACGCAGCAGAGCGTGAAGGAACCCTGCTCGTCAAAAATTGGCGCGAAGGTAATGCCGCGGTTCGTGGTTTTCCACAAGCCTCCGAATGCCGTGGCAACGTACCACACGCTTGGATTCCTGGGATCGATCTCGACGTCCTGCACTCGTCCCGTGGCAAGCGCCGGGCCGACGCTCCGCAGCTCGATGCCTTTCAGGACCTGCGCGTCGAGACCCTTCTCACTCTGTCCCGACACCGCGGCCGTGACGGCCACGGCTCCCGCCGCCGCGATCACCAGCATTCGTTTCATGAATAACTCCGTAGCAGGGTTGGGGCGAGCGCCCATTATATCCGCGAGCGCAGGAGGAGCTCGAAACGAGAGTGACGACAGACGTTGTTGGGTGTCGAACCGCACGCACCCACGGTCGGCACGAAGTTCACGAAGGCCACGAAGCACACGAAGAGCACAACCAAGCCGCTGGTCGGGCCTTCGAGCGCCATGACCGGGAACAGCGGGTGTTCAGTGCCTGGGCAGCTGGTTCGCACGGCCTGAGCTGGCCCGACCCGCGCGACGCGCGGTTGAGAGCGCGCTGCGATCGGGCACGCAAGCGCCTCTCGCTCGTGTGGCGTTTGTGTGCCCGATCGCAGGGCGCTCTCTAAACGCCGGCCTCCGGCCGGCGTTCGGGCCAGCCGCAGAGTGAACCGTTGTTCTTCGTGTGGCTTCGTGTCCTTCGTGTTCTTCGTGCCAGCCGTCGGCACGTTCGGCGTCCCTCGACTTCGCTCGGGACGCCGCTACGGCACTCTGCTGATCGGAAATGAACTCGACGATCGAACCGTGCCATGTGCACCGAGTCGGCTCAGAAGATCGTCGAGATCGAATCGAGCGCCAAGTCGAGAACCCGGGTGGGGAGG
>JANNHC010000314.1:0-1882 GCA_031404215.1 Acidobacteriota bacterium | reverse complement strand
GAAGAAACGCGAGCCGCGGATGGATAAAAAGTTCAAGGCCGTTGGTCCGGCGGCCTTCCGCCAGCCACTGCTCCGCCGCCAGCGTGGTGTACCGATCGATGGTGGCGAGGTGATGCGAGATGTCGCGGTAGGCGTAGTGTTGCAGCTCGTGCCGGAGAATGGCCGGGGATCCGGGTAGCTCCACCGATTCGTGCACCAGCCGCCCGTTCCAGCGACCGAATCGCCGATCGTACAACCGCAGCTGGAAATCGGGATACCAGTCGGTGGAGCGAATCCATCGCCCCAGATACCATGTCACACGCGGGATCCGGTATCCGCGGGCCGCCGGCTGACTCTGCAGGACCTGGCGGATCTCGGCGCCAAGCTCCGGTGGCACCCGCTCGTCCGCATCGAGCGAGATGATCCAATCGTTCGACGCGAGGTCAGCGGCAAAATTCTTCTGGGCGCTGTAGCCGGGCCAGTCGCGCACTTCCACGCGCGTCGCAGACCGTCGCGCAATCGTGACGGTATCGTCGGTGCTGCCCGAATCCACGACGATAATCTCGTCGGCCCACGAGACCGATTGGAGCGCGTCCGCGATGTGCGCCGCTTCGTTCAGCGTGATGACCGTCACGGTCACTTTCACGCGCCGAGTGTATCTTAGAAGGGCTCAGGGCTCAGGTACGGCTCAGGGCCTGACGGGCTCGGGCCCGGGGCTCGTGCAAGTGGAATCGACACGCATCGGCAGAGAGGGATTGCGGCAGATGCGTGCGGCGGGAAACACGAACTGCCATTTCCATTCTTTGCTCGCGTTCGGGTATCCGTTCGAGCGCCTCAGGCAGCGGGGCGGTCCCGTAGCCGCGCGCCACGTCGCGTTCGTGGAGGCGCCGGACCTCGGCCATTCCTTCTGAGCCTGAATCGTCAGCGCGTTCGGGCTCATCCAGTTTGCCTTTTCGACACCAATTTGGTACGTTTTAGGTTATGCGCCGCACAGCCGCCGCCGCCGCCCAGGACTCGACGATCGCTCGCACGATCCGGTTTCCCGCCGCTCTGCGAGACCGACTTGCCGCAGACGCGAACCGCTGTGGGCGGAGCTTCGAAGGACAGGTGATCGCGCTGATGCGTCGGCACTACGGCGAGGACGTCGACATCGCTCCGGGTCCCGCCGACATCCTCGCGTTGGCGTCGGCGAGTCTTGCCGATGTCCCGGCCTCAGATCTTCGATTGCTGACCCGAAAGCTCCGGGAGACGGGGCGCTGAGGCGATGGCTCTTGAGCCCCTCGTCCTCGATACCGATACGCTGTCCGAACTGAGCCGGGGCAACACCATTGTGAAGGCGCGCGCCGTGGCATACCTGGCCGAGTTCGGGCGACTGACGATCACCGCCATCACCGTGTTTGAACGCCTGCGGGGGTATCGGGCAGCCATTCGCGCCGGGAAGCCTTTTGAGCGCCAGCTCCAGGCTTTTGAGGCGCTCGTCGCCAACTGCGTGGTGCTGCCCTTCGACCAGGACGCTGCTGCCGTCGCGGCCGACATCTGGTCCGCCGTCGCGCGAAGTCGGCGCCGGCAGCTTGGCGACATTCTGATTGCGGCCGTGGCTGTGTCACGCCAGATCCCGCTCGCGACGAGAAACAAGCGGGACTTCCAGCAGCTCACCAAAGCGTCCGGCGCCAGTCTTCGCCTCGTCGACTGGACGATAGTGACGCCGAGAGTGGTCAGCGGTACGGGCGAGGCGCATAACAAAGCGCGATGGAACCGGCGGCGCCGGTACTGACGCGTGCGCGCCGCGGCTCATCGCGAGATCGTTAGACCGCACCGAACGGCAATTGGCGGCAGCGGGGCTGCTACCGGTGAAATACGAGCTGAGGACCATATCGATGCCGAGACAATGGTTACTGGGCGC
>JANNHC010000313.1:0-11386 GCA_031404215.1 Acidobacteriota bacterium | reverse complement strand
CTCACCGTGGCACCTCCCGTTCCAGGAGACCGACGACACGACCTAATAGCGGCTGCAACTAACGCGAGTGATTCGAAGTGTCTCCTCCTTGTCTGTATAACGGCATGCCGCTCAGCCGCGAGCCGCGCGGGCCGCGCGTTTCTTCGAAGGCTGTCGTCGAGCGCGGCTCGTCGGTTGCAGCGGCTTGTTGCACCCGCAATCTTCTTCGCGTCCCACTCGAACTACACGAACCCATCATACGACGATGCAATAAACTTACGCGTCCTCGACCCAGCACGTGGTCACGCAGCCGACCTCGCAAATCACTGAGCGGCTCGATGATGGTGCCCTGGCTGCGGCGCCCAGCGCCGAGGCATTATGTGTCCGAAAGGATATCGTCACTCGGGACCCGCAGCCTGCGCGCCGGCAGTAGTGGATCAGCGGCTGCGTGACGCTCTGCTAGAATCGCCTCGTGTTTGTAAAGGCAGGCGCGGTTGCAGCAACGCTGGCAGCCATTGGTGTCGGCTCGAGCGCCGCGCCGAAGGCGATCGGAAAGCCGGGAATCACTCCGGCGCCCTGTCCCGATCAGTCCTGGGAGGAAGCGGACGCGACCTTCGCCGCGCTGTCTGGCGCAAGAGTGTCGTTTGGCCACTACGAAGGCGGCACGTATCGCATCGAGATTCCAGACAAGTGGAACGGCGAGCTCGTGCTCTGGGCATCCTTTTCTCGATGCCCGGCCTTGCGACGGTGACGCTCAGTTCGTTCGTGCTCATCTCACTCTTGACGGCAGTCGCGCCTGCGAAGCTGGCGCCACGCGTGCTTGCCGCAGGAGTACTGATGCAGGTGGGACTCGTCGCGGGCGCGCTCGTGCTCGCGCGGGAAGTGCACACGATTGGGACGGCGGTGCTTCAGGCGGTCGCGGAGCCGAGCCAGCCCGCGTCCGCCTCCGGGGTCCCGGAATGGTTCGCGCGCCACGGCGTCTCGGCAGCGACCACCTACCAGCGCCTCGCCTGGACGTGCGGCGGCTACCTTGTCGCGCTCGCGTACGCAGTCTTGTTCGCGCCACGCGCGCCGGTCAGGGCGGAACACCTGACGACCACGGACCCGCGCCCCGGTGCATTCCAGCCTGACGTAGTGACTGTTCAACGGGCCCCCGCATTCGCCGTGTCGCCGGCCTCCGGCGCCTTCGACGACTCGAATTATTCGGTCCGTGCCCGGATGACGATGATCGAGTCGCTGTTCATCCGCAGGCATGCCCATTACGACATCCGAACCATTCCTCCCTCCTCGCGCGGGCAGTTTTCCTTCTCGTGGACGACCGGCGCATTGCGGCGCGAACCGAACGGACCCGATTTACTGATCGTCGCGCCGCCGCAGGCTCCCGGCCTGTTCACCGGCCGGTCGTATGCGGTTCTCAACGCGGCGACCGGCGCGCCGGTGGCGACCCTGACGCCCTCGGGCGCCGACTGGGAGATCGTGCACCCGTCGGGCGGCACGATTGCGCGCGTGCTGCGCTCGGCTGCGGGTGCCGGATCTGCCAGATATGAGGCGATGATCGGCGACGACCTGGTGTGCAGGTTCAAGTGGGCGCTCCACGGTCTGACAGTGGCGAGCGCAGAGCTCGAAGTCGAATTCGCGCGCGGCCAGAACGCGGCGCTTGATCGCGCGGTGGCGATGGTGATCGCGCCCATCCTCGAGCAGCAGGCGCGACTGGTCAGCGAACGCTCGCGGTCCTGAGGATCTCGCGCGGAGATCGCAGAGCACGCAGAGCCTTTCGCCGAAACCTTCGGACCATTCCGCCGGCGGAATGGTCCGCCAGAGGCACTATTCTCACCTCCGCGTCCTTGGCGGTCTCTGCGCGATTCGTTCGGGACTGCGAACCGCGATGAATCAGCGCTGTCCTGACGGCGGGGACGACTTCTTCGCCGAGAGGTCTCCCTTCAGCACTTCGACCGCCTTTTCGAGCTGCGCGTCACGCCGTTTCAGGAAATCCTCAGGAGTGTTGTCCACGTGGACGTCTGGCGGGACACCGAAATTTTCCATGTTCTCGCCCGTTGACGTCCAGACACCGCTGCCAGGGGTGCGTATGATCGATCCATCCAGCAGCGTAGCCGATCCTGTCCCGATGACGGCGCCCATCGTCGGCACGCCGACGACCTTGCCGAGCCCGAGCGCCTTGAAGCCGGCGGGGAACATCTCGGCGTCCGACGCCGAACGCTCGTTCTGCATCACGACCATCGGTCCGTAGAAGTTCTGCGGGCGCGGCTGCTGGAAGCCGGCGTCGCGGCCGATCGTGTATTGATACTGTCGTCCCGCGAGGATGCCGAGCAGTTCCTGGTCGATGCCACCCCCGCCGTTGAACCGTTGGTCGATGACCAGCGCCTTCTTCGTGCGGTTTGCGGCCAGATCGAGCTGGAACTGCCGCAGCGACGGCGCGTCCATCGCCCGGATGTGCAGGTAGCCGATTTCGCCGGCGCTGAGCCTGGTCACGATGTCCCGGCGCTCGTCGACCCACCGCGCGTACTGCAGGTCGCTGAACGGGGCGCCCGCCACAGGCGTGATCGTCACCTCCCACGCCCCTTCCTTCACCGGCTTGTCGTTCATCGCAAAGTGGAACTTCGTGCCCGGCGCGAGCGTGAAGTGCCGCCAGTAGTTATCGCCTGCCTTCAGATCATGATCGTCCACTGAGACGATGTAGTGCCCTTCCTTGATCTTCAGGTAATCGCGATCGGCAGGGCCGTCCTTGTAAATGTGTCCGACCCTGTACAAGCCGGACGGGTCGGCGACGACATCGAACCCGGGATGTCTGGTCTGAAGCGTTCTCTGGCTCGCGGCCTGCCCGCCGCTGACGCCCGTGTGGGAGGCGTTGAGCTGTCCGATCATCATCATCATGACCGTGTGCAGCTCTTCCCCGTCCACGAGGTACTCGAGAAGCGGTTCATACATCTTCTTGGCGGCCGGCCAGTCGGCGCCGTGCATCTCGCCGTCGTAGAAGCGATGCTTCATGATGCGCCAGCCCTCGTTGAAGACCTGCGCCCGCAGCGCCTTGTGATCGACCTCGAAGTTGGCGGTGTAGGTCACCTGGCGCGCGGTGGCGTTTGCCGAGGCCGGCTCCGCCGCGGCCGCCACCGTGCCGCCCCCGCCGCGGCCACCGCGTCCGCCGCCACCCCCGCCTCCCGGCTGACTGCCGCTCGCTGCGCCGGTACTGGCCGGAATAGGAGCGGCGTACAGCCCGCCGCCGGATCGGAAATACAGCGTGCGGCCGTCGCGGGCGAACACCATGCTGCCGCCGCCGCCAAATCCGCCGCCGGCGCCGCCGCGCCCGCGGCCGCCACCCCCAGCCGCGGCCGGAGGCGCGGGTGGTACACGTGTCTGCTGATCGCTCTCGACATTGATGATGTACATGCCAGACGGGCCGTCGCCCGCGGCGGCGCCGCGACCCCCTCCGGCCCCCGCACTCGACACCGTCAGCGCGACGGAATGCCCCTCGGGTGTGGGCAGGAGTCCGCTGATCATTGTCCCCGGCACGGTGACCTGTCTCGCGCGCCGCGGGAGCCCGCTCCAGTCGATGCGCACCTCGACCGGGGCCGCCGCTCCGCCCGCGCTGCTCCGGCCAGTGTTCTGGCGCGAGGCGGCCTCGGCGGCGACTCCCTGGGCCTCGTTGTCGATGTCGCGATCGGTCGGGTCACGGTCGCGGTCGCGCAACGACAGCGCCCACAACGCCATCGTCGTACTCAATCCACCCTGCGACGCGATGCCGTTGTTCGTCCCTTCGGTCGATGTGAAGACGATGTAGCGGCCGTCGGCCGTCCAGACGGCGTTGTTCTCGGAGTAGAGCAGGCTGTCGTCCGAGATGTGCCGCTCTTCGCCGCCGCCGATCGGCGCGATGTACACGTGCGAACGGACCGTGCGATCCTGCTTCGAGAAGGTGATCCACTTGCTGTCGGGGGAGACCGCGATGGAGCCGAGACGACCGAGGTCGGTGGACGTGACGACCGCCGTCTTGCCGTCAAGGACGCCGTAGCTGTACAGCTTCTTGTCGGCTGCCGTGTAGAGAAGCGCCTTCGAGTCCGGCGTCCACACGAGGGCTCCCTTCTCGTTATCGAGATCCGTGATCTGCCTGGGGTTCTTCGACTCCGATTCGGTGATCCAGACTTCATCGCGACCGGACCGGTCCGAGATGAACGCGATGTACTTCCCGTCGGCGGACCATCTAGGTGCGTCGTTGCGCGAGGCCATCTTGTCGGCCGCCAGCCTCGTGATGTCGCCGCGATCGGTGGCGATCGTCAGAATTTGCCCGCGCGCGGAGATGACGGCGCGGCGCCCCGAGGGAGAGATGTCGAACGCGTCCACTTCGTTCGTGACAGTGTCGATGTCCACCTGGTTCGCCTTGTCGTCCGTGGCGATGTCGATTGTGATCTCGCTCGTTCTGCCAGACGCCACGTCCAGCTTCCAGATGCCGAAATTGTCTTCGTAGACAATCACCTTGCCATCGCTGGACATCGATGGCCAGAAGACGCTGCCGTCGGTGTGCTTCGTCACCTGTACCGGCTGGCCGCCCTTCGCCGGAACCTTGTAGATGTTGTTCGTGCTCTTGCGCACCTCGAAGCTGCCGGGCTTGATGCTCTTGTCGTTCGGCAACGGATCCCCAACGAAGTAGATCGCGTCGTCTGCGCCCCACATTGGCCAGAAACGGTTATACCGCTCGTCGCCGAGCAGCTTCGTATAGGACTTGCTCGACAGGTTCGCGATCCACAGGTCGGCCGCGTAACTTCCGCGATAATGCTGGCGCGACCACGTGGCGGGATGGCGATTGAACGCCAGCGATTGTCCATCGGGTGAATAAGAGCCCCAATAGCCCCAGTCGAGCGGCAATGGCTTTTCCATGCCGCCGGCCGCGGCGATTTGATAGAGCACGGCGACGCTGTGGAACGCCCCGTCGCCGCGCGCGGACCGGAAGATGATCTGCTGAGAGTCCCGCGTCCACCCGACCACGTCGTCGGTGCCCGTGTAGAACGTCAGGCGCTTTGGCGTGCCGCCCGATACCGGCACGACGAAGACGTCGTAGTTGCCGTAGCGGTTCGAGGAAAATGCGATCCACCGCCCATCCGGCGAGTAGCGCGGATAGACTTCACGCGCGCTGTTGTCGGTGACGCGCTGCACGCCCGTGCCGTTCTCACTCGCGGTCCAGATGTCGCCCAGGTAGCTGAAGGCCACGCGTCCGGCGTGATAATCCGGGTGGCGCGCCAGCCTGACTGGGCCTGCCGCAGCAGCCGCGGCGCCGAGCACCAGCAAAAGAACCGGTGCACACAACGCGGGGAGAGACACTCGTCCAACCATGAACCACCTCCGGGAAGGGTGGATAGTAACTGACAGGATCAAATGTGACAACACCAACCAAGGTCGCGATTGTGACAGGTGCGGGAAGTGGAATCGGCCGTGCCGTGTCGGTCGCGCTCCTCAGGGAAGGATACGCGGTCGTTCTGGCCGGCCGCCGCGCCGAGCCCCTGGAGCAGACCGCCCGCCAGGGAAACCCTGTAACGTCCGGGAGTCTCGTGGTGACGACGGATGTCGCCGATCCTGAATCAGTTCGCCGGTTGTTCGCGACGACGCGGGATCGGTTCGGGCGGCTCGACGTGTTGTTCAACAACGCCGGCATCAACGTGCCTGGCGTCCCGATCGAAGAACTGACCGTGGACCAGTGGCGCTCCGTGGTGGACGTCAACCTGACGGGCGCCTTCCTCTGCACGCGAGAGGCGTTCGGGCTGATGAAACAGCAGACGCCGCGCGGCGGACGAATCATCAACAATGGATCGATCTCGGCGTACGTGCCCCGACCGAATTCCGCTCCTTATACGGCGACCAAGCACGCGATGACCGGCCTCACCAAGTCCACGTCTCTCGACGGGCGCAAATACGACATTGCCTGTGGCCAGATCGACATTGGCAACGCCGCAACCGACATGACGGTGCGAATGGCCAGAGGAGTGCCGCAGGCCAACGGTGACGTGGCCGTAGAGCCGCTCCTCGATCTCGACCACGTCGCCCGTGCAGTCGTATACATGGCGGGCCTGCCGCTCGAGGCGAACGTGCAGTTCATGACGGTGATGGCCACGAAGATGCCGTTCATCGGGCGGGGGTGAAGAGGGCTCAAGGCTCAAGTCGCAAGGCTCAAGGCGGCTCAGGGCTCAGGGACTCGGACTCAGTTGATAGCTGCATGACAATTTCACTCCATATGACTACGCCCCGGCACGTGGATGGTCCCGGTGATGTAGTACACCGGCGCCGAGTGTTCTCTCCGGCCCGGTCCCTGGGCAATCGGTATTGCTGTACAGTTGCCACTGCCCTTCCTCGGAATGGTCGAGCCGGCGTAATTGCTGAAATGGTTGAGAAGATGGCAAGCGATAATTCGTTGTTACCCGAGTCCTCCAAGCACATTCCGGATTTGAAGGCCGATACTCCGGCGGACCGTGAGGCGTCGGTTGTCTCCACGAGGGACCATCTCCTGATTCGACGATGGGCCGAGGAGCGGCAAGGAGAGCCGGCGACCGGTGAAGCGACGGCCAGCGGTCCCGCCACAGTGAACGTGACGGACGGCGGGGCGGGCGTCCGCTTCAATTTCCCCGGCCAGGGAGCCTTCAGGCCGATCTCCTGGGAGGAATGGTTCGAGAATTTTGATCGCCACGGCTGTGCGTTCGTGTACGACAACGACCCGCCGGGCGCACGTCCCAACATGCGATATCGGATTGTGAAAGCCGCCGACTGGAGCGACGTGATCGGCTGAGCCACGCCCCTCGACCCCGTCAGTGACGACCGGTGGGACCAACCGGGCTTGTCTGGAGGTGGCGAACAAAATGACGCTGAGCGGCGTCTAACCACTGTTCGCCTGACACTCCATCTTCCACGCTGACAGGACCACCGCATGCTGCCCCTCGAGACCTTTCTCAAAGATTTGACGCATTCGCTCCGGATGTTTGCCAAGAGCCCGGCCTTCACGCTGGCGGCCGTGGCGGCACTCACGCTTGGTATTGGCGTCAACACGGCCATCTTCTCGGTGGTCAATGCCGTGCTCCTGCGGCCGGTGTCCTTCCCCGATCCCGACAGACTCGTGGTTTTGATGAACACGTCGCCGCAGGGCGCGGGGCCTGCCGCCTCCCCGGCCAAGTTTCATCACTATCGCGAGCAAACCGCGGTGGTGCAGGACGTCTCGGCCTACAGGACGGGTGTGGTGAACTATACCGGCGGCAACATGGTTGAGCAGCTGCGGTCCGGCCAGGTTTCAGCTGACTTCTTCCGGCTGTTCGGCGCGCCCACCGTGGTGGGCCGGCCCTTCACGACGGAAGAAGATCTGCCGGACGGATCAAAGGTTGTCGTCATCAGTTCGCGCCTGTGGTCTACGCGTTTCAACAGCGACCCGGATATCGTCGGTCAGACGATTTCTCTCAGCGGCGATTCGTACAGCATCGTTGGCGTTCTGGGAGAGTTCCATTTCGAGGATTTCGGACCGCCGCCGCAGGTCTGGATCCCCTTTCAGATCGATCCGAACACCAAGGACCAGGGGCACTACTTCCAGACCGCCGGACGTTTGAAGCCCGGGGTGACGCTCGAACAGGCCAAGGCGCGCCTCGATGTGTCGGCGGCGGAGTACAAGCGCAAGTTTCCGAACGCCCTCAGACCCAACAACAGCTTCACCGTGCAGCCGGTACGCGAAGCCCTGGTGCGGAACGTGAGGAGCTCCCTGCTGGTGCTGGCCGGTGCGGTGAGCTTTGTCCTGCTCATTGCGTGCGCGAACGCGGCGAATCTCCTTCTGGCCAGGGCGACCGGGCGGCGGCGCGAGATCGCGATTCGGGCGGCCATCGGCGGATCTCGAGGACGGATCATCCGCCAGCTACTGACCGAAAGCCTTGTGCTTTCGACAGCTGGCGGAATTCTGGGGCTGCTCTTCGGTATGGCGGGAATCCGCGCGCTCCTCGCCATCAACACGGCGAGTCTTCCGCGGGTTGGGGAGGACGGCGCCCTCGTCGGCGTTGACTGGCGGGTCGTGGCCTTCACGATGGTGGTGGCGCTCGGCACCGGTATTCTTTTCGGACTCATCCCGGCGCTGCAGGGTTCCAAGGCCGATCTCACGACCACTCTCAAGGAAAGCAGCGGACGCTCAGGCACGGGCTTCCGTCAGAACAAGGCACGCTCGGTTCTTGTCGTGACGGAGGTGGCGCTCGCCCTTGTGCTGCTCATCGGCTCGGCACTCCTCATCAGGACCGCGGTCGCGCTGTCTCGCGTGAACCCCGGGTTCGATTCGTCGCGTGTGCTGACGATGCGCATGTCCCTCACGGGCCCGCGCTTCCTGAAATCGGAAGGGGTGGCCCAGATCGTTCGCGACGGTGTGGACCGCCTGCGCGCCATTCCTGGCGTCGTCAACGCGAGCGCCACATGCTGTGTCCCGCTCCAGGGCGGCTACGGCCTGCCCTTCAAGATCATCGGTCGTCCCTCGGACGGGCCCTTCGATGGCGGCGGCAGCTGGATGACGGTGTCGCCGGAGTACTTCGACGTGTTCAAGATTCCGGTGAAGCGCGGGCGATCCTTCGTCGAGCGGGACAATAGCGGTTCGCCCGGTGTCGTGATCATCAACGAGGCGATGGCGCGGCAGTTCTGGCCGAAGAGCGATCCGCTGAACGATCGCCTGGCGATCGGCCGTGGAATCATGCGCGAGTTTGAAGCCGAACCGGAACGGCAGATCATCGGCATCGTTGGCGATACGCGGGACGGCGGGTTGAACAGCGAGCCTGGTCCGGCCATGTACATCCCCCAGGCCCAGGTGCCAGACGCGGCCAACGCCCTGAACGTACGCCTGACGCCGATCGCCTGGGTCGTGCGCACCGAGACGGAGCCGCATTCGTTGAGCTCGGCCGTCCAGGAACAGCTTCGTCAAGCGACCGGGCTGCCCGTCACCGACGTGCGCTCGATGGGAGAGGTCGTCTCGCTCTCCACATCCCGCGAGCGGTTCAATATGTGGCTGATGACCGTCTTCGGCGTTTCCGCCCTGCTGCTCGCGGCGATTGGAGTCTACGGGCTGATGGCGTACTCCGTCGAGCAGCGCACGCAGGAGATCGGTATCCGTCTCGCGCTCGGGGCGCAAGCGGCACAGGTCAAGAACATGGTCGTGTTTCAGGGGATGCGCCTGGCGCTCGTTGGCGTCGTGATTGGCCTGGGCGCCGCGTTCGGCCTGGCGCGCCTCATCGCGGCGTTCCTCTACGGCGTCACGGCACGAGATCCGCTCGTGTTCGCGGGTGTGCCGGCGCTGCTCGCGCTGGTCGCGCTGCTCGCCGTCTGGATTCCTGCCCGCCGCGCGAGCAAGGTCGATCCGATTATTGCGTTGCGATACGAGTAGGGCCTGGCCCTACCCGCCGCGGAGATCGCTCAGACCGCGTCAAGGAGCGCCGAAGCGATCTGTTCCCACTCCGACTCGAGGCTGTCACGGCAATCCGGTTTACCGGCGCGGCGATACCAGTAACTCGCGTTACTGGCATCACCCTCTTTGCGATGCAGGTACGCGTGGATCCACGCGCCCGTCGCATCCTCTATGTCCTGCGCGGTCTGATGCGCGGACTCCCAGTCTCCCCTTGCGTCGTGCCACAACGCGACGAGGGCCGGCGTCAGCGCCGGCGAAGGGCGGCTGTCTGCGAGAGTGCGTCTGAATTCGGCGAGGGTCACGACGTCTATTGTGGCCGATTCTTCAACGCCTGCACCGAGACCGCGACGCGACGTGTGCCGGAGCGTGACCGAGGTGGTGATATGCTTCGGCTCCCTAAACGCCCGCGCCAGCCGTCATCGATCAGGAGATTCGGATGAGGTCTTTCATCGCGCTGTGGATCGCGCTGCAGGCCGCGGCCGTCAATCAGGCGGCGGCGCGCGTCGAGCAGGTCGGATGGCTGGCGGGCTGCTGGGAACATGCATCCGCGCAGCGCACGGTCGAAGAGCAATGGATGGCGCCGCGAGCCCACACCATGCTGAGCGCGGGACGCACGATCAGGGACGATCGCCTCGTCGAGTTCGAGATGGTCCTCATCCGTGAGCAGGATGGCAGGCTCGCGTATGAGTCGCATCCTTCGGGCCAGCCGTCAGCGGTCTTCATGTCGCGCACGATTGCTGCGCACGAGGTCGTGTTCGAGAACCTCCAGCATGATTTTCCGCAACGGATTGGATATCGCCGCGACGGAGATTTGCTGCTCGCATGGATCGAGGGGCCGCGAAACGGCCAGACGCGGCGGGTGGAATTTCCCTACCGGCGCGTGGCGTGCGCAAGCGACTAGACTCAGACTAGCGCGCGAGAAAGAGATCGTAGGCGGCGTTACCGCTCTCGCGCTGATAGCGATAGCCCAGCCCGTCGAGAAACGCTTCGAACTCACGCATCTCGGCGTCGGGTACCTCGAAGCCCGCGAGGACTCGGCCGAAGTCGGCGCCGTGATTCCGGTAGTGGAACAGGCTGATGTTCCAGCGGCCCCCCAGCTTCTCGAGAAACGCCATCAGCGCGCCCGGCCGCTCAGGAAACTCGAAGCGATACACGCACTCGTGGTCCACGTCGGTGCTGCGCCCGCCGACCATGTGCCGCACGTGGAGCTTGGCGGTTTCGTTGTCGGTGAGATCGACCGTGGCATAGCCGCCGGCGGTGAGGGTCGAGGCCACGTCGGCGGCGTCCTGCCGCGACCTGGTGGCGATGCCGACGAAGATATGCGCGACGTCGCGGCCGCTCAGCCGGTAGTTGAACTCCGTGACCACCCGGCGGCCGATCGTCGCGCAGAAGGCGCGGAAGGCGCCCGGGCGCTCCGGGATCGTCACGGCGAACAAGGCTTCGCGCGCATCGCCCACCTCCGCGCGTTCGGCCACGAAACGCAGGCGATCGAAGTTCATGTTGGCGCCGCTCAGCACGGCCGCCAGGCGCGCGTTGACCGAGCCCGATCGGACGACCCAGGCGCGCAGGCCCGCGACGGCGAGCGCTCCGGCCGGCTCCATGATCGAGCGCGTATCGTCGAAGATGTCCTTGATCGCGGCGCAGATTTCGTCGTTCGTGACCCTGACGATCTCGTCGACCGTGGCTTGTACGATCGGAAAGGTAATCGCTCCCACTTCGCGCACCGCGACGCCGTCAGCGAAGATGTCCACCGTGTCGAGGGCGACGCGACGGCCCGCGGCGAGCGACTGATACATCGCATCGGCGCCCCAGGGTTCTACGCCGATCACTTTGACGGACGGACGAAGCGCCTTGACGTAGCTGCCGATCCCCGCGATCAGGCCGCCCCCGCCGACCGGAACAAAGATCGCCGAGACATCGCCCAGCCGGTGCCGAAGGATTTCGTCTCCGACAGTTCCCTGCCCGGCGATGACCAGGAGATCGTCGAACGGATGCACG
>JANNHC010000312.1:0-2273 GCA_031404215.1 Acidobacteriota bacterium | reverse complement strand
ATTCCGGCGTAACGTCCATTTCAATCGCAGAATCTCTCAAATATGTCGCATGGGCAGTCGTTCCGTGGCATCACACTCCCTGGGACTGATGTCGCCGAAGATGCGATGGTAGAACCCGACGCCAGCGTCGCCCAACCGGTGATCACGATGGCGTGGCGCGCGCAAGAAATGAACCTGTTCTTTTCTCTGCGTGCGCGGCGATCTCTGCGCGAGCGCCTCCTGCGGCTCAGCGCGAGTTCTTTACTCAGGGGTGACGAATTTACGTCGACCTGTCCTGGTTCAACCCGGCGGCTCTCGTGGTGGTGGGTTCGATGAGAGCCAGGGACGCCAGGGTGGCGATCGCGACGCAGACGAAAATTGCCGCAGCTTCGTCGTGTGTCCCGGCCATGAGTGCCGCGACTGTCAGCAGCGAGACACCGAGCAGCACATCGGCGAACACGATCGCCGGAAAGAGCCTCGTGCGGTGCTCGACGAGCATGTCGGGGTGGACGCGTGAGGTAAAGGAAAGATTCAACCGCAGCGTGACCGAAACCGTCGCGAGCGAGAGCGTGACCAGGAACATCGCCGATCCGTAGGGAGGCGTGATCCAATGTCGGAGCGCCCAGACCGCGGCCGGCATCATCGCGTGCAGGACGGCGATCGCCGTCTGATGAAACTGCCACCACCACAGGCCGTCGCCACCCGGGCGCTGGGGGGACATTCCGTGGGCTTCCTCGAGCGTTTTCAGGTCGGCCAGCAGGGCCGCGGCGTCCTGATAGCGTTCGGCCGGTTTGGCGCGCATGCACCGGCGGGCGACGCGGTCGAGGCCCGGAAGGGGCAGCGCGCGTGACAGGCCGGTCGTTCGCCCCTCGACAAGCTCGGTCATGCGCGCCAGCACCGAGGCGGGATCGATCCCGAATGGATGCTCGCCGGTCGCAAGCTCCCACGCGAGCACGCCGAAGGAGAAGATGTCGGTGCGCGCATCGACGTCGGCGCCGGTCAGCTGTTCGGGCGCCATGTATCCCGGTGTCCCGAGCGCCGAGCCCGCTTCCGTCAGCCGGGTTGACGTCGGCACGTTCGGCCGGGACGGGCTCCGCGCGAGCCCGAAGTCGAGGACTTTGATCTGTCCGTCCACGCGCCGAATGATGTTTTCCGGTTTCAGATCGCGGTGCACGATGCCGCGCTCGTGGGCGGCCGAGAGCGCCTCGGCGATCGCGGCGAGCACGGGCACGAGGTCGGCCGGCGGTAACGGACCGGTGCGCAGCTCCTCGCGCAGATTGCGGCCGCGCACCAGCTCCGAGACGATGTATAGCTCGCCGTCCACCTCCTCGAGCGCAAACACCGTCGCGACGGCCGGGTGCGAGAGGGCGGCGGCCGCGCGCGCCTCGCGGGTGAGCCGCTCACGCCGCAAGGGGTCGCGGGTGTACTCGGGCGTCAGCGCTTTGAGCGCGACCGTCCGCCGCAGCCGTTCGTCTTCCGCGGCGTAGACGACCCCCATACCGCCGCGTCCGATTTCCTCCAGGACGCGGTAGTTCCCGACGCGCTTGCCGGCGAGCGATCCCCCGGCGCCCTCCAGGATGAGATCGGCGGCAATACCCCAGGCGGGCTCGTCCAGGAACGGCCCGGCGCGCGCATGGCTGTTGAGAAGGGTCTGGACCTCGCGCAGCAGATCCGGATCGCCGGCCGCCTTGTCGCGCAGAAACGCGTCGCGCGCGGCCGAGTCGCGTTCGAGCGCGTCGTGGAAGAGCTGATTGACTAGCTGCCAGCGGGCAGGATTCACGCTTGCGAGTCACCCTCCAACTCGCGCGCCAGCCAGGCGGAGGCCACGGTCCAGTGGCGTTTCACGGTGGCGGGAGAGGTGCCCATCGCGTCGGCGGTTTCCTCCACGGTCAACCCGCCAAAAAATCGCAGTTCCACCAGCCGGGCCTTATCCGGATCGAACACGGCGAGCCGTTCGAGCGCCTCGTCGAGCGCGAGGAGATCGATGGAGCGCTCGGCGCCGGCGACGAGGCCTTCGTCGAGTGTGACGCGGTGGCGCGCTCCGCCGCGCTTCTGCGCGCCGCGGGCGCGGGCGCGTTCGATCAGGATCTGGCGCATGGAATGCGCCGCGATGGCGCAGAAGTGGGCGCGGTTCTGCCAGCGCCCGGGCTTGTCTTTCATGAGACGGAGGTACGCCTCGTGGACGAGGGCGGTGGGCTGCAGGGTCTGGCCGGGACGCTAGCGGCGAAGGTAACTCGCCGCGAGCCGCCGCAGCACCTGGTATAAGATCGGCAAAAGCGACTCGACTGATAGCT
>JANNHC010000311.1:0-15660 GCA_031404215.1 Acidobacteriota bacterium | reverse complement strand
GCTGTGCGGCGTCGCGGGGGAACCACCGGCGCGTATAGCGCGCGCCACGGGGCGTATTCCTGCCGAGGCCCAATGGGTTCAACGCGCTCGAATTGCGTTGAAGCCGAAGGGCGGAGGCGGGATAGAGGACTTCCAACCTCGAGCCCGTCAGCTAACCCCGCCGGCCTATTGGAGGCCTTTCGTGAATTCTGCGCATCAGCCGGGCAGCGGCCGGTGCTACGTACCACCCCTCAACAAACTCAACGCCACACGGTCCATCTAGGCCGGAGGTTTCGTTCCCCGCGACGCGCATAGTGCGCGCCTTCGGGGAGTCGGTGCGTCCGCGCCTGGCGAAACTGTCCGGTCCCGCTGCGCGCACGCGAGTGCCGACCTGCCTCAACGAGCCGGGACCTTTCGGAAGGAGTGTCGGATCATGCGTCTTCATCGCGGAATCGCAGCCGCGGCGCTCGTCGTGGCGCTGGGTTTCGTCGTCGTTGTCTGGTCGTTCGGCTCGTCGAATCCGTTCACGCCGGCCGGATATGTCGGCTATCTCACGAAGGGGGCGGTCCTCGGCCAGTCGCGGTTCTACGGAATCCAGCGGGGGCCGACGTCTCCCGGCCGCAGGTGGCTGCTCGACGTGACCAACGTCAGCATCACGCCCTACACCTACACCGAGGACTTCTCGCATGACGACGCGGTGCTGAGCCGGGACAACCTGAAGATCGCGTTCCAGGTGCACACGGTGTGGCATGTCGACGATGCGAAGGTGCCGCTGTTCATGGACCGATTCAGCACGACCGTCGGCCGCAGCGCGCTCGAGAAGGATCCGGACGCGATCGTCAAGGTCGCGTACGGCAACTTCGTGCGCGAACCTCTGCGGACCTTCGCGCGCGACGAGGTGCAGCGGCGCAACGGCCTCGAGGTGAAGGATGCGCTCATCCCGATCGGCGACGCCGTGCTCGCGCGCATCCAGCGATACGCCGCCGGCAGCCCGTTTGTCGTGAGCAGCGTGGTCGTCGGCAACGTGCAGTATCCCGAGGAGGTGGCGATGGCGGTGTCGCGGAAGCTCGCCGCGACGCAGGAGCTGCAGCGGAAGGACACGGAAATCGAGATCGAACGCAAGGAGCGCACGAAGCGCGAGGTCCAGGCGCAGGGCATCGCCAATGCGATGCAGATCATCCGCGGACAGTTGAGCGGCCTGTACATCCAGCACGAGGCCATCGAGGCGCAGAAACTCATGGTGAATTCGCCCAACCACACCGTCGTCTACATCCCGGTCGGTCCGATGGGGGTGCCGTTGACGGGCACGTTCACGGCGACGGAGCCCCGGGGGCCGGTCCGGTGACCAGGGAGAACCCGGCACCGAACGCCTGAAGTCTTTTCAGAAAACTGATGCTGTCCATGCGCTGCGTGCATAACGGGCACAGAAGCAGAACGCATGGATGGCATCAGTAGATTCCGTTTTGCTCAGGGCGGCGTCGTGCCGCATAACACGTATGTGCAGATGTCAGGATTGCCGCCGGCGCAAGGACTCTACGACCCCGCGAATGAGCACGATGCGTGCGGCGTGGGCTTCGTCGTGCACGTGAAAGGTCAGCGATCGCACAAGGTTGTCGAGCAGGCGCTCAAGGTGCTCATCAACCTGCTCCACCGCGGGGCGTGCGGCTGCGAAGCGAACACCGGTGACGGCGCGGGGATCCTGATCCAGATGCCGGATCGTTTTCTGCGGCGCGAGGCCGGCCGTCTGGGTTTCCCGCTGCCGCCCGAGCGGCATTACGGCGCCGGCTTCGTCTTCCTGCCCAGGGACCCGGGCCTGCGGGCCGGCATCGAGGCGCGATTCGAGGCGATTGTCGCCGAGGAAGGGCAGCGCGTGCTCGGCTGGCGCGACGTGCCGACCAGCGACGCGGAGCTCGGACCGAGCGCGGTCTCGGCGGAACCGTGCTTCCGGCAGCTGTTCATCGGGCGAGGCGAGGCGTTCGACGCGTCCGCCACCGGCGCGGATGCCGACCTGCGCTTCGAGCGCAAGCTGTACGTCATCCGCAAGCGGATCGAGCACGCGGTGGACGCGATGTCCCTTCCGGACCGCACGGCGTTCTACGTGCCCAGCCTGTCGTCCCGGACGATCGTCTACAAGGGCATGCTGACGGCGAGCCAGATTACGCCGATGTTCCCCGACCTCGCGGACCGCGACGTCGAGTCGGCGCTGGCGCTCGTCCATCAGCGGTTCAGCACGAACACGTTCCCGTCGTGGCCGCTGGCGCATCCCTACCGCTTCGTCGCACACAATGGCGAAATCAACACGCTCCGCGGGAACATCAACTGGATGAGGGCGCGGGAAGCGCTGCTCGAATCCGACGTGTTCGGGGACGATCTGAAGAAGATCCTGCCGATCATCCGCGAAGGGGGCAGCGACACGGCGGTGTTCGACAACGTGCTCGAGTTCCTCGTGATGTCGGGCCGATCGCTGCCGCACGCCGTGCTGATGATGATCCCGGAACCCTGGCAGAACCACGAGGGGATGACCGAAGAGCTCCGGGCGTTCTACGAATACCACTCATCCTTGATGGAACCCTGGGATGGACCGGCGTCGATCGCGTTCACCGACGGAACGGTGATTGGCGCGGTGCTCGATCGCAACGGGCTCCGGCCGTCCCGCTATTACGTGACCACGGACGACCTCGTCATCATGGCGTCCGAGGTCGGCGTGCTCGACATTCCACCGGAACACATCGTCGTGAAGGAGCGCCTTCACCCCGGGCGCATTTTCCTCGTGGACACCGCCAAGGGTCGGATCGTCGCCGACGAGGAGATCAAGTCGGAGCTGGCGCTCGCCCATCCCTACGAGGAATGGCTGAAGCAGAACCTCATCGCGATTGAGGATGTGCCGCCGTCGCCGTATCTGCCGCCGCCCGATCACGAGACCGTGTTGCGCCGGCAGCGGGCGTTCGGCTACACCCAAGAAGACTTGAAGCTCGTGCTCGGGCCCATGGCATCGGGCGCCGAAGAGCCGGTGGGCTCGATGGGGACGGACACGCCGCTCGCCGTGCTCTCCAAGCGCCCGCGGCTGTTGTACGACTATTTCAAGCAGCTCTTCGCGCAGGTGACGAACCCGCCGCTCGACGCGATTCGCGAGGAGCTCGTCACGTCGATGGCGTCCACGATCGGGCCCGAACGCAACTTGCTGAAGCCCGAGCCTCGATCGTGCCGCCAGATCAGCATCACCTACCCGATCATCGACAACGATCAGCTGGCGAAGCTGCGGCATATCGACATTGCGGGGTTCCGGTCCGTCACGCTCCAGATGCTGTATCGCCCGGAAGAGGGGGGCGTCGGGCTGGCGGCCGCGCTCGACGACCTGTGCTTCCAGGCCAGCGCGGCGGTCGCCGCGGGCAATAACATCCTGATCCTGTCCGACCGCGGCGTGAGCCGGCAACTCGCGCCGATCCCGAGCCTGCTCGCGACCGCGGGCGTGCACCATCATCTCGTGCGCGAAGGCGCGCGCACACGGTGCGCGCTCGTCGTCGAATCCGGTGACGCGCGGGAAGTGCACCATGTCGCGCTGCTGATCGGTTACGGCGCCGGCGCCGTCAACCCGCACCTCGCGTTCGAAAGCCTGGACGACCTGATCCGTCAGCAGGTGCTCGAGGGCATCACGCACGCCCGCGCGGTGACGAACTACATCAAGGGGCTGAACAAGGGCATCCTGAAAGTCATGTCGAAGATGGGGATTTCGACGCTGCAGAGTTATTGCGGCGCGCAGATCTTCGAGGCGATTGGGCTCGACGGGTCGTTCGTCCATCGCTACTTCACGTCCACGGCGTCCCGCATCGGCGGCATCGGCATCGACGTGGTTGCCGAGGAGGTCCGGCAGCGGCACGACCGGGCGTTCCCGGTTCGGAGCGGGGCACCGGCCGATCTCGACTCGGGCGGGGAGTATCAGTGGCGCCGCGATGGCGAACTGCATCTGTTCAATCCCGAGACGGTCTTCAAGCTGCAGCACGCCACGCGATCGGGGCAGTACAGCGTCTACCGCGAATACACGACGCTCGTGAACGACCAGAGCCGGCAGCTGGGCACGCTTCGAGGGCTGCTCGACTTCAAGGCGGCGACACCGGTGCCGCTCGACGAGGTCGAGCCGGTGGAGTCCATCGTGACGCGATTCGCGACCGGCGCGATGTCGTACGGGTCGATCAGCCAGGAAGCGCACGAGACGATGGCCATCGCCATGAACCGGCTCGGCGGGAAGTCGAACACCGGTGAAGGGGGAGAGGACCCGGCGCGCAACCAGCGCGACCCGAATGGCGACTGGCGCCGCAGCGCGATCAAGCAGGTCGCGTCGGCGCGATTCGGCGTCACGAGCGAATACCTGGTCAATGCCGACGACCTGCAAATCAAGATGGCGCAGGGAGCCAAGCCGGGCGAGGGCGGTCAGCTTCCCGGGCCGAAGGTGTATCCCTGGATTGCGAAGGTCCGCCATTCGACGCCAGGCGTCACGCTCCTGTCGCCGCCGCCGCACCACGACATCTACTCGATCGAGGATCTCGCGCAGCTGATTTTCGATCGGAAGAACGCCAATCCCGTGGCCCGCGTCCACGTGAAGCTGGTGGCCGAAGTGGGCGTCGGCACGATCGCCGCCGGTGTGGCGAAGGCGCACGGCGACGTGGTGCTCATCTCGGGTCACGACGGCGGCACGGGCGCGTCGCCGCTGACCGCCATCAAGCACAGCGGGATTCCCTGGGAGCTCGGGCTGGCCGAAACGCAGCAGGTCCTGATGCTGAACGACCTCCGCGACCGCATCGTCGTGCAGGTGGACGGGCAGCTGAAGACCGGACGCGACGTGGTCATCGCGGCGCTTCTCGGCGCCGAGGAGTTCGGGTTCGCCACCGCGCCGCTCGTCGTCGCCGGATGCGTCATGATGCGCGTCTGTCACCTGAACACGTGCCCTGTGGGGGTCGCGACGCAAGACCCCGAGCTTCGCAAGAAATTCTCCGGCAAGCCGGAGTTCGTCGAGAACTTCTTCCGTTTCCTCGCCGAAGACGTCCGGGAGCTGATGGCGCAGCTCGGATTCCGCACGATCGACGACATGGTCGGTCGCGTCGATCGGCTCGACGTCAGGCCGGCGGTCGATCACTGGAAGGCCTCGGGTGTGGACCTTTCGGGGATCCTGCACGAAGCGTCCTCCCCCCAGCGGTCCGCACGCCGGTGCGTCAGGAGCCAGGATCACGGTCTGGACGACGTGCTCGATCGCACGATCATCCGGTCCGCGTCGGCGGCGCTCGAGCACAAGGAGCCCGTCACGCTGCATCTGCCGATTCGCAACGCGAACCGCGCGACCGGGACGATGCTGGGATACGAAATCACCCGGCGTTACGGCGGCGAGGGGCTGCCGGACGACACGATTCGGATTCACTTCACGGGCTCGGCCGGTCAGAGCTTCGGCGCGTTCGTGCCGCATGGCGTGACCCTGAGTCTCGAAGGGGACGCGAACGACTTCTGGGGCAAGGGACTCTCGGGCGGGCGGCTGCTGGTCTACCCGCCTGACGCGTGCACTTTCCCGGCGGAGGACAACGTCATCATCGGCAACGTGGCGCTCTACGGGGCGACGAGCGGAGAAGCCTACGTCCGCGGCATCGCTGGAGAGCGGTTCGCGGTTCGCAACAGCGGCGCCTTCGCGGTCGTCGAAGGCGTTGGCGACCACGGCTGCGAATACATGACCGCCGGCCGGGTCGTCGTGCTGGGCCGAACGGGGCGTAATTTCGCGGCCGGGATGAGCGGCGGCATCGCGTATGTGGTGGACGACGACGGGCTGTTTGCCCGTCGGTGCAATCGAGGGATGGTGGAACTCGAGTCGCTGGAAGAGGACGAGGACCTCGAATTCGTCCGGGACATGATCTCGCGCCACCTGGCCCAGACCGGGAGCAGGCGGGCCGAATATCTGCTGTCGGCCTGGGGCTCGACGTCCTCCCGCACCATCAAGGTGATCCCGCGTGATTACAAGCGGATTGTCACCGCGGAAGCGCGCGCACGGGCGGAAAACCGGGAACCGGCGTTCGCGGAGCTCGTGGCGGTGGCCCGTGGGTAAGCCGACCGGGTTCATCGAGATCCGCCGGAGCAAGGCACATTCGCGTCCGATCGACGTGCGCCTTCGCGACTGGAACGAGGTGTACCTGGTCGAGCCCGACGCGGACATGCGCCAGCAGGGGGCCCGGTGCATGGATTGCGGGATCCCGTTCTGCCATCAGGGATGCCCGCTCGGCAACCTGATTCCGGACTGGAACGATCTCGTCTACCGCAACCGCTGGCAGGCCGCGTTCGAACGGCTGGACGCGACCAACAACTTCCCGGAGTTCACCGGGCGGTTGTGCCCCGCACCCTGTGAAGGGTCGTGCGTGCTCGGCATCAACGACGATCCGGTCACGATCAAGAGCATCGAGCTGGCGATCGTGGAGCGCGCGTTCGAGGAGGGTTGGGCGCGTCCGCGTCCCCCCGCGTCGCGCACCGGCCGGACCGTCGCGGTGGTCGGATCGGGCCCTGCCGGTCTCGCGGCGGCCGACCAGCTGAATCGCGCCGGACACCTGGTGACGGTGTTCGAGCGCGCCGACCGTATCGGCGGCCTGTTGCGGTACGGCATACCGGCGTTCAAGCTCGAGAAGCGCCTGCTCGATCGGCGCCTGGCGATCATGGAGCAGGAAGGGGTCGTGTTCCGCCCGGGGGCGAACATCGGCGCCGACATTCCTGTCGGAGAGCTGAAACAGGCCTTCGACGCCATCGTCTTGTGCGGCGGCGCGACCGCGCCGCGCGATCTGGGCATCCCGGGACGCGATCTCGGCGGGATCCACTTCGCGGTTGAGTACCTCTCGCAACAGAACCGGCGGTGTGAAGGAGACCGTGTCTCCAACCGCGACGTCATATCCGCGGAAGGCAAGCACGTGGTCATCATCGGCGGCGGCGACACCGGAGCCGACTGCCTGGGGACCGCGCACCGACAGGGTGCGGCTTCTGTGGCCCAGTTCGAGTTGATGCCTCGCCCGCCCGATTCGCGGTCGTCCGATAACCCGTGGCCGCAGTGGCCCGCCATCTTCCGAAGCTCCGCGGCGCACGACGAAGGGGGCGAGCGCCTCTACTCGGTGTCGACCGAGCGATTTGTCGGGGATGCCGGACACGTTCGCACCATTGAAGCGGTGCGCGGGGAGATGCTGCGCGAGGGCGGGCGCGTGCGGTTTGTGACGCTGCCCGGGAGCACGTTCGACGTGCCAGCCGACCTCGTGCTGCTGGCGATGGGGTTCCTCGGTCCCGAGCGCGGCACGCTGCTGACGGATCTCGACCTTCGAATGACCGAGCGCGGCACGGTCTGGCGCGACGCGAACTGGATGACGAGCGAACAGGGCGTGTTCGCCGCCGGCGACATGCAGCGCGGCCAGTCGCTCATCGTCTGGGCGATCGCGGACGGCCGCAGCGCCGCGCAGGCCGTCGATGCGTTTCTGATGGGATCGAGCAGCATGGCGGCTCCCGCGGTGGCCTAACGACACGATTGTTCTACGGCGGCTCCGGTCCAGCCGCTTCGCCAAGTCCCTTTACCAGACATTTTTGTTCATTAATACCTCTAGGTTCAAAATTGTCTGATCCTACTGAATCCCTGGCCGCACCGCGATTCTTCTGCTGTCTCCCGCTCCCATAGTCCGCCGCCAGCCGGCTTTCACGAACAGCCTGTTCATACATAATTGTCGCTTCATGTTCAGCGATCCTTCCGAATTGTCTGGGTCCGGCCGCGCGTGTTCGCTCTCGAGCGTGCCGTGAAAGCGCCGATCTCAGGCCCCAAATCGGCGTTTCGGTGCCGGACACGAATGTCGGACGGTGTGGCGTTGAACTTGCTCAGCGATGAGCGGGCGACACGTTGGCGAGCCGCTTCACCGTGACGCCCTTGACCTCGAAGGCACAGCGAGTCTTTCGTGCGACTGATGCGGTCGTGCCGGTGTCGAGGCGCTGGTGTGATGGTGCGACGGTATTTCGGAACACACCCTGCCGCGCGGCAGACCAAGAGGAGTGACATGACAAAGCTGGCAACAATCACAGTGGGCGTTGGCCTGGCGGGACTGATATCGGCGTCGGCCTGGGCGCAGACGACGACCGCGGCGACGCAGCCCACCGGTCCCGCGGCGGCGCCGCCGGCCGCCGAGGCGTCCGCACCCGCCAAACGCTACACGATCACGACCGGCGTGGACCTCACGTCGGCGTATCTCTTCCGGGGCATCCGGCAGCACTCGGGCGGCACCATTGCGCAGCCGTTTGCGGATCTCGGCTTTCCGCTCGGCAGCGGCGTGACCGCCAACGTCGGCGGGTGGAACAGCGTGCACTCCACCGCGGCGGACGGAAACTGGTACGAGGCGGATTATTACGGCGCGGTCACGTTCACGGCCGGAAGGCTGAAGCCAGGACTGCTCTACACCTCGTACACGAGCCCCGCCGACAGCTTTGCGACCGTCCAGGAGCTTGCCGGCGTGCTCGCCGTGGACGACAGCGCGAATCCGTTTCCGCTGTCGCCCAAAATCGTGCTGGCGTTCGAACTCGGCGACGGCCAGGCCGACGGCGGGGCGAACAAGGGCACGTATCTCGAGCTGGGCGTCCGTCCGGCGGTGAAGCTGGCGCCCAAGGTTACGCTGTCGATACCCGTGAAGACCGGCCTCAGCGTCAATAATTATTACGAGGGGGCGAACGGCGACGAACACTTCGGGTTCTTCGACACGGGCCTGCAGCTGAGCGTGCCGGTCCTCTCGGGCAAAGGCGGGACGCTCGAGGTCCACGGCGGCATCGACTTCCTGTGGCTCGGGGACAACCTGAAAGCGCTCAACGGCAACGACGGCTTCAAACCAATCTCGCTGATTGGCTTCACGTTCACATACTGACTGGTGAGGCGCGATTCTCGTTTCCCGGTTGTCGGCGGTCGCCCCGTGTCACGGGTGATGTAGGCTCAGCATGGCAATCACCACGAGCACGGTGGACCCCAGGATGACCGGCAACATCGACACAAACGGCGCGAACGTGAAGGCGCGTGCCGCGGCCTTGCTGGCGGCGGCCCGGGAGGAGTACGCGCAGGAGGCGCGTCTCGGCCGCGCCGGCCTGGACACGCTCGTCCGCTACGCCGATCGCATGGACGGCCTGGTGGGGATGGTGGTCGGGGCCGCGCGCGATCGCACCGCGACGCCGCTCGTCGTGTGCGCGGTCGGCGGATACGGTCGCCGGACCCTCTGCCTCCATTCGGACATCGATCTCCTCATCGTGTTCGACGGGGCCGTTGCGCAATCCGAAGAACAGTTCGTGAACGCGATCCTGAGGCCGCTCTGGGATCTCCGGCTGGCGCTCGGCCAGCATGTGCGCGAGGTGTCCGAGTTTGATGAACCTGATGTGTCGAACCCCGAGTTCCTGCTCTCGCTCCTCGACACCCGGTATCTCGCGGGCGATCGGGATTTCTACGACCGTCTTCTGCCTCGAATCAGGGAGCCGCGCCTGGCGCGTGCCGGGCTGGAACCCCTGCTGGCGCTCGTCGAGCAGCGGCACCAGCAGTTCAACAACACGCTGTACCAGCTCGAACCGGACATCAAACATGCCCCCGGCGGGCTCCGTGATATCGCCGCCATCCGCCATCTATGCGCGCTGGCGCCCGAGGCGTTCGTTGGCGTTCCGGATCCCGCGCCAGGCCATCGCCTGGCCGGCGCCGAAGACTTTCTTCTTCGCATCCGGTCCGTTCTGCACCTTCTCGGCGGACGCGACGTAAACATGCTCACCCACGAGCTCCAGGAAAAAGTCGCGGAGACCATTGGAAGCGCCGGCGCGTACCCGCACCATCGGGTCGAGGCCCTCATGGGCGAGTACTTCCTGCGCGCTCGCGCGGTCACCCGGGCCCTCGCGTCGGCCGGGCGCACCGTCCGTCCGCCGAGCCCGGGCGGCCTCGCGAAAAAAATCGGCAGCCAGTTCGAGATCACGGCCGACGGCGTACGGTTCGTGAACGCCGACCGGGCCGCGCATCAGCCGCAGTTGTGGCTGGAGGCGTTCCGGGTCGCTCTGGAACATCAGTGCGCGGTGTCGGAGCAGGCGATCACGTGCATCGAGCAGAACGTGCAGCGCTGCACCGCAGACGACTTCGTCTCCACCGAAGGCGAGCGCGTGCAACTCCGGAAGCTGCTCGTGCCGCGCCGGGGTCTCTACGATCGCCTCTCGCAGATGCACGACTGCGGGCTGCTCAACCGGATCTTCCCGGAGTTCGCGAAGATTCATTGCCGCGTCGTGCGCGACTTCTACCACAAGTACACGGTGGACGAGCACACGCTGCTCACGATTCGCGGGGTCGAGTCCCTCCTCGAGCCGCAGACGGGGAGTCGGCGTCGCTTCGGCTCCATCCTGCAGGAGCTCCACGCTCCGGAGCTCCTCACGCTTGCGTTGCTCTTTCACGATGTCGGCAAATGGCGCGAGGCCGATCATGCGCAGGAGAGCGTCCGGCTCGCCCAGGGCATGCTCGATCGTCTCGAGCTGCCAGACGAGGCGCGGCTGACGGTCGAGTTCCTGATCCGCCAGCACCTCCAGATGTCTCAGGTCGCGTTCCGGCGTGATGCCGAGGATCCCCAGGTGGCCTCGCGGTTCGCCGAACTCGTCGGGACCGAAGAGCACCTGAAGATGCTCTGCCTCATGACGCTGGCGGATGTCGGCGCCGTCTCGCCCGACACGCTGACGCCGTGGAAGGAAGACCTGCTCTGGCGCGTCTACGTCGAGACCTACAACAGGCTGACGCTCGGCTACGCCGACCAGCTCGTGGAAACGGATCCGGCCGGGCTCTCCGTCCTGATCGCGGGTCGTCCCGGCGACATCACCGAAGCGGAGCTCGTGCGGTTCCTGGAAGGCCTGCCACGCAGATACCTGACGACCTTCGGGCTTGGCGCCGTGTATCGCCACGTGCGCCTCGCGCGCGATATTCAGCCCGACCAGGTGCACGCCTTTCTCGAGAATCACGACGACGTCTGGGAGCTGACGCTCGTGACGCTCGACAAACCGTTTCTGTTCTCGAACATCTCGGGCGTGCTCTCGTACTTCGGCATGGACATCCATCGCGGGCAGGCGATGACCACGCCGGACGGACTCGTGCTCGACGTCTTCGAGTTTTCCGACGAGGAAGGCTTCCTCAGGCAGAACGCCGGGGGATCCTCGGAGCTGACGCACATGCTCGAGCGCGTGGTCGCCGGCTCGGTGGACGTGACGGCGCTGCTGCGCGGCCGCCTGCGGAGCCAGCTGTTCCGCCGCCGCCCCGCCGCCCCGGCGATCGTCCATTTCGACAACGAGCACTCGCGCAAATACACCGTCGTCGAGATCGTGGCTGACGACGCGCCCGGACTGCTCTACCGGATCAGCAGGGCGATCTCCGCCGAAGGGTGTGACGTCGAGCTCGTGCTCATCGCCACCGAGGGCAAACGGGCCATCGACGTGCTGCACCTGATGAAGGGCGGACGGAAACTGACCGATGGGGATCAGTCGTCGCTCAAGCAGAAGCTCGACAGCACCCTGGAGGCGGGAGCGGAGTTGTCGTGACGTTTCGTGCTGCCGCCGCCCGGCGGCCGTGGTAAAACGTGACCCAAAGTTCACATGCGGGCACCGAGCGCCCGCACGGATTCGCCGGACGAAGGAGACAGTATGAAACTGATCAAGAGCATCGTGCGCCCGCACAAAGTCGACGACGTGCGCGAGGCGCTCGAGCGGCTCAGCATCGCCGGAATGACCGTGACAGACGTGCGCGGTCATGGGCGACAGAAGGGGCACACCGCGGTCTACCGCGGCAAGGAGTACAGCGTCAGCCTGCTCCCGAAGGTCGAGATCGAGGTCGTCGTTCCAGACGCCGTGGTGGACGAAGTGATCGAGGCGGTCATGGCCGCGGCGCGCACGGGTGAGATCGGGGACGGGCGTGTCTTCGTCCTGCCGGTCGAACACAGCTACAACATCCGGACCGGCGAGCGGGAAGCGACTTAGGCCGGTCGGCGACATCCCGTCGCCGGTCGGGACAGCCAGCGAGGCCAAGGGCCAGGAGCGCAGGACTATGAATCGAGCACGCATCGCGTCCGTGACGAAGACCGTGGCGGCGGCCGCCCTGTTTGTGGTGACCGCGCCCGCGATCGCAGGCGCACAGACGGCGGCGCCCCCGGCGATCAATCAGGCAGACACGGCCTGGATGCTCGTCGCCACGGCGCTCGTACTCTTGATGACGCCCGCGCTGGCGTTCTTCTACGGCGGCCTCGTGCGGTCGAAGAACGCCCTCAACACGATGATGATGAGCTTTGTCTCGCTCGGATTTGTCGGGGTGCTCTGGGCGGTCGTGGGCTACACCCTGGCGTTTTCGACCGGCGGCGCCTGGGTCGGCGATCTCTCGAAGGTGTTCCTGCGAGGCGTCGGCCTCGAGCCGCAGGGCACCATTCCGCACATCCTGTTCATGGCGTATCAAGGCACGTTCGCCATCATCACCGCGGCGCTCATCTCGGGGGCCATCGTCGAACGGATGCGGTTCTCCGTTTACGTGACCTTCATCAGCCTGTGGGCGCTGCTCGTCTACAGCCCCGTCGCGCACTGGGTCTGGGGTGGCGGCTGGCTCGCGAAGATGGGGGCGCTGGATTTCGCGGGCGGAACGGTCGTGCACGTCAACGCCGCGGCTGGCGCGCTCGTCGCGGCGATCGTGCTCGGGAAGCGCCAGGAATACCCGTCGCCGTCGCTGTTGCCCCACAGCGTCCCGCTGACGCTGCTCGGCGCGGGGCTGCTCTGGTTCGGGTGGTTCGGCTTCAACGCGGGGAGCGCGCTCGGCGCGACGCCCATCGCGGGCCTGGCGTTTGTCACCACGATGTTCGCTCCGGCGGCGACGCTCATGGCCTGGACGTTCCTCGACGCGTTGCGGTCGCGCAAGCCCACGGCCGTCGGCGCAGCCACCGCGATTGTGGTCGGCCTGGTCGCGGTCACGCCGGCCGCGGGATTCATCAGCCCGATGAGCGCGATTGCGCTCGGCGCCATCGCGGCGGTGCCAAGCTACCTGGCGATGATGGTGCGCGTGAAGACGACGCTGGACGATTCGCTCGACGTCGTGGCGGCGCACGGCGTCGGCGGCACGGTCGGGGCGCTCCTGACCGGCGTGTTTGCGGACAAAGCCCTGAATGGTCTGGCCGACGGTGCGCTGTTCGGCAATCCCAAACAGCTCGTCATTCAGGTGACGGCCATCGCCGCCGTGGCCGCTTACAGCGGCGTGGTCAGCTTCATCCTGCTGAAGATCATCAGCCTCGTGACGCCACTTCGCACGACCGCTGAAGACGAGACCACGGGTCTCGACCTCAGCCTGCACGGCGAAGAAGCGTATCTGCACGAAGGGTAAGCAGAATTGTGGCGAGTGTCTACTGCGCCACCCCCTGGATCGAGAGGCTGATCTTCACCTCGTCGCCGACGAGGAAGCCCCCGGTCTCGAGCGCCGCGTTCCACGCAAGCCCGTAGTCCTTGCGATTGATCGTGATTTCGGCCTCGAAGCCCGCCCGATCCTTGCCCCAGGGATCCTTTGCGACGCCGAGGAAGGTGACCGGCAGGGTCACGGTCTTCGTGACACCATGGATCGTGAGGTTGCCTGCCACCTCGAAGGAGGTCGCGTGCTTCTTCACGACGCGCGTGCTCTGGAACGTGATGTTCGGGTGGTGCTCGACGCCGAAGAAATCGTCCGATCGCAGGTGCTTGTCGCGATCCGGCTCGTTGGTGTCAATGCTCGCGGCATCAATCGTGACGGTCACGGACGACACGTCCGGCCGTTCTTCGTCGAACTCGATCTGTCCTGAAAAATCCGAGAACCGTCCGCGCACCTTCGTGATGAGATGCCGGACCTGAAAAACAGCCTCGGAATGAGCCTTGTCGATGACGAGTGTCTTGGTCGTGGTCGCGGTTGTCATGTCTGTCCTTCATGCGTTACGTGTCGATGGTTGGTGAACGGTAGAGGGCCCCTGGCCTGCGCGAATGGCATCCAGTAGGCGCAGAAGCGTCGCCTGATCCGCGGGATCGACGCCGGCGACACAGCCTTCCGCGGCGCGGAGCGTCGGTTCGTCGAGCTGTTCGAGCAACGTCCTTCCGCGCGCGGTGATCCAGCAGAGGTTCTGACGGCGATCCTTCGGGCATCGCTGTCGGCGGACCAGCCCCTTGGCCTCGAGGCGGTCGAGCAGCCGCGTAATTCCTGGCGCCTGTTCGACCATCCGTTCCGCCACGTCGAGCGTCGCCACGCCCTCGCCGCCGCCGCGAAGGATCCGCAGCACGTTGAATTGCTGCAGCGTGATGCCCACCGGTTCGACGACTTCGGCCATGCGCCGTCTGACCACATCGGCCGTATGCAGGATCGCTACGGCCGCTTCATGCCCCGGGGATTGGAAGGGCTGGCGCTGACCAATCGCGCGCTGCAGCAAGGAGGGCTCGCTCACGTCGCCATTTATATTAGTAGTCAATAGTTTATTAGTCAAGTAATTTGACGTTCCACGTGAGCTCTATCCTTTTTTAATGCAGATCCGGGCACGTGCGCCTTCTCGACTCGCGCGGTGCGGTGACACAATAGACGGGCGGATCTGCCGCCCCATGCTGAAAACCCTTGTTGTAGACGACTCTCCCACGATCCGCCGCATGGTGATGGCGTCGCTCCGTGAGGTCTGTCCGGGCGGATTCGTCGAAGCGGCAAGTGGACTCGATGCGATTGAACAGCTCGCGCTCGGCCCCGTCGCGCTGATTATCCTCGACTTGAACATGCCGGACATGCACGGGCTGGAGGTCCTCAACTTCGTGCGAAGTCATCAGAAGTACCGGGATATTCCTGTCGTCGTGCTGACCACGCGAAACGACGCGGCCAGCCGCGGCGCAGTGCTCGATGGGGGAGCGTCGTTGTACGTCACGAAGCCGTTCGTGCCTCAGGCGCTGGCAGGGGACGTGCGGGCGCTGCTTGGAAACCAGACTGCTCCCGGCCACGGCGGGCCATCGCACGGGGATCATGTCTAGCGGCGACGAACATTTCATCGCGGGTTTCATGGAAGACTACTTCGCCGAGTCCGACGAGCATCTCGTCACCGCGCGCGGCCTGTTGTTGTCCCTCGAACGCGCCGTCGGCCAGCCGTCCATCGACTCGGCGATCCTCGAGGAACTGTTTCGCAGCTTCCACTCCCTCAAGGGCATCTCCGGGATGGTCGAACTGCGCGAGGCGGAAATGCTCGCGCACGAGATGGAAAGCTACCTCCGTGCGCTACGGCAACAGGACGTACGGTTGTCACAGGCGGGCGTCGATGCGCTGATGGCCGGAGTGGCTGCGCTCGAGCGCGTGATCGGCGCGCGCCGGGAGAATCGGTCCGCGCCCGCGATTGGCGCCGTGATGCGGCAGATTGCGGCCGTCGTGCCGGACGTGCTGGAGTCGGGGACGTCTCACCGCCTGCCTGCACCGGCCATCGCCGCGGGGCCCCAGTGGATCGTGACGTTTGTGCCATCCGCCGTGCTCAACGAGCGCGGCGTGAATGTGGACCACGTGCGGTCGCGTTTGCGGGAACGAGGCACGATCGCGCACGCGGCGCCGAAAATTCTGGCGTCCGGGGTCGCCTTCGAGTTTGGTTTTGACGGCGATCTTGACCCCAGTACCCGCGAGGCCTGGTCGGCCGA